>DUKU01000111.1:2265-5898 GCA_013329135.1 Thermoplasmata archaeon | reverse complement strand
ACCGAGGGATTTCTCCCCCTAAATGCCCAATCGGTCGCTCTACCCCATCGTCCACCTCGTCCGAGATCTACCTGCGAGTAGTTTCGGGGGGGACCAGCTATATCCAGTTTAGATTGGCCTTTCACCCCTAGACGCAGATCATCCCAGTGATTTGCACCTCAACACGGGTTCGGTCCTCCACCCAGGTTTCCCTGGGCTTCAACCTATCCACGCCTAGATCAACTGGCTTCGGGTCTCTCACCGATGACTTCGGGCGAGCCCACCCCGTCCCTCACCCTTGCGGGTTGCGGACTTGTCGGTTTCCCTCCGGCTCCTTGGTTACCCAATTAGCCTCGCCATCGATTTGAACTCCCTGGCCCGTTATTCAAAACGGATAATACGACGTCGGTCCACTCTTTCGAGTTTCTTCCCTTGCACGCCGTATAGTACTGTCACCATCTGGTTTCAGGCTCTTTGCACCTCCCGCTAAGGGTACTTTTCAGCTTTCGCTCACGCTACTACTACACTATCGGTCTCGGGTCGTATTTAGGGTTGGAAGCAAATGGCTCCCAGATTCACGCGCGATATCCAACGCGCGCTACTCAAGATCCTCCGAATCGTCTTTTCAACTTGCCCCTACAGGGCTGTCACCCTCTTTGGCGCTCCATTCCAGGAGACTTCGGGTTCATTGATTAAGACGTACCAGAGTCTACAACACCACATCTCCGGCCTATTTCTAGGCAGGATTCAGTTTGCCCTGTGCCGCGTTCGATCGCCTTTAATGACGGCATCTCTATTGATTTCTTTTCCTCGGGGTACTAAGATGCTTCAATCCCCCCGGTTCCCTATCCTCACGGATTGCTCCGAAGAGCAGGAAGTCCCATTCGGTAATCACCGGATCAATAGCTCCTTGCGCTTACCCGGTGCGTATCGCAGCTTGGCACGACCTTCTTCGGCGCCCGAACCGAGCCATTCCCCAGACGGTTTAATTAGCCGCTAGCATGTCGGCTCAGCACACGTCCGTGCTGCACATGATCGGTATTCACAAGAGCCCGCAGGTCCTTCCCGCCCGCTGCCCCTCTACCATCTTCCCCGGTCAGTCGATGCCCGGGTGCACGTTCCCTCCCCACTATAACAGGAGCTGTTTCCTTACTTAGGAATTGCCCTGCCAATGGGCTGGGAATCCCGCTATGTATGGTCCTGTATAAAAGCGTTGCCGTATGTGTCGCGAACACCAGCGGTTCCAGTGGAAGCCGTTCATCGGCGCGCGTGCCTTGGTACGTCCGGGAACCGAAATCTTGATTTGTCCAGGAGCGCATGGCAATAGCTGGATGGGTGACAAGATGTCTTCTGAGGACCCTCCACCGCCGAGCGACGAGAAAACCCCCGAGGCGGCGCCTCCGCCGGCCGCTCCCGATGGGGAGCCGCTCGAGCCCGGGGAGGAGTGGATCGAGGAGTATGAACCCGAGAAGGAAGAGACGAAGCCCAGGAAGAGGATGCCGCACCGACTGGGCATCATAGTAGCCGTCGCGATTGTCCTGATCCTGGTGATTTGGACCCTTCTGAGCCCCCAGGTGCTGCCGGAATCTGGGGAGACGTACCTCGATTCGGGGACATACGCGAACCTGGGGTCCTACGATGGAGCGCTCGACATCTGGTGGCTCTTCAATCTGGTGCACGTGGCGAACACGACCTGGGGCGTATCCGTGAGCGGGGACCAGAACGTCTCCGCTGGGCAGCCTGCCACGTTCCATGTTCTGGTGACCAAGGTCGACGAGGTCATGAAGAACCCGTGGTTCGTCGGGACCTCCGTGAACCTCAAGAAGGTCGAGCTGTACACTGAGGATGGCGTCCAGGTGGGGTCCATGGTGTCGGAATCGAGTGAGCCCTTCGGTCCCATAGCCGAGCTGGAGGCGACGTTCGACTCGCCCGGCACTTACGAGTGCCACGTGTATGTCGAGATGACCATCTACGGCAAGATGATCGTCGGCTACCTCCCGGTCAAGGTCCTGAGGATAACTGCGGACCTCGACGTGAGCATAATCGCATCTTGAATGCGGCTGTAAACCTCTTCCATCATCCATTCTTCGCTGCGGGTGTCACAGATAGAAGATATATAGCTACACGCGCATGGCGCAGGCCGCATGGCCCTTGAGCTCATACTCATCAGGCATGGCGAGACCGATTGGAACAAGGACAGGGTGTTCCGGGGTCACATGGACATGCGCCTGAACGCGACGGGCGTCGCCCAGGCGGACGCGACCGCCGAGGCCCTGAAGGGCGTCGTGTTCGACGCGATCTTCTCCAGCCCGCTGAAGCGCGCGCTGGTCACCGCCCGCAGGATCGCGAAGCCGCACGAGATCGAGGTGCGCGAGGCGGAGGGTTTCACGGACATGTACTTCGGCTCGTGGCAGGGTCTGACCGAGGCTCAGGTCGCTGAGAAGTACCCCCCGATGCTGCGCAAGTGGAATGTGAGCCCCGCCCATTTCAGGCCACCAGGCGGAGAGAGCACGAAGAAGGCCTGGAAGAGGGTCAACAGCCAGCTGAGGGAGATCCTGTTCACGCACGGAACCGGTACGGTCGTCGTGGTTTCTCACAGGGTCCCTCTGAAGATGATGACCGCATACTTGCTGAAGCAGAAGCGCGCGGACATCCACAGGATCAAGCACGACCCGTGCGCGATGTCCGTCTTCAGGGTCCGTGACAAGGGCGAGTACGAGGCCGTCAGGTTGAACGACACCAGCCATCTGAAGCAATTGGGCCTCCCCGCGCCTGATGATTTCTGAGGCGTCACAGGATATGTCTGATTGCATCGAGGTTCCTTATCCTGTCGAACCTCGAGTCCGGGAATGTGTCGCGCCTGTCGACGAGCACGCCCCTCAGGCCAGCCCTGGTCGCGCCGACGATGTCCGTCGCTGGCTTGTCGCCCAGGAACACGGTCCTCGACGGAACGGTGCCCGCGAGTTCGAGTGCGATCCCGAATATCTTCGGGTGGGGCTTCCGGACACCGACCTCGTCTGATATCACGATGAAATCGAAGTGTTTCTCCATGTCCAGGTTCCTGAGAACCCTGCGGGCCAGCTCGGTGGCATTCGAGACCATGCCCGTCCTGAGCCCCTTCCTCCGCACGGCCTCCAGGGCTGGGGTCGCATCCGGGAACGGCACCCAGTTCTCGACCTTGGTCACGGCTTCCCTGAATTCCGAACGTAGTTCCCCTGCGAAGATGCTCACGTCGAACCCGGCGCCCAGCTCCTCCAGCACGATGCCGTCGTAGCTCCTCCAGAACCCGGACTCGTCGCTGCCGTCGAGCGTCGCGAACTCGTCGTCCAGGAGCCTGTCTGCCCTGTTCATGGCCTCGCGCAGCCGGACGCGGTCGAATGCGACCCCGTGCTTCCGTAGCGCATCAGCGAACAGGTCCTCCGGAGAAGGCTTGAGGTCCCAGAGCACCCCGCCCGCGTCGAACAGGACGGCATCGAACCCTTCTGTCATCTGGTGTCCACTGCATCTCGTGATATGTAAGGATGTTGGCGGGTCGGGTCACCTGAGCAGTTCCGGCACGTCCGTAGGTATCCTGGCGACTTTGACCCCAGCCGCCTCTAGCGCCTGGATCTTGCTCTCCGCGGTACCCCTGCCCCTGGCGATGATGGCGCCCGC
>DUKU01000111.1:0-2053 GCA_013329135.1 Thermoplasmata archaeon | reverse complement strand
GCGGTTCCGCCGATCTCCCCGACCAGCACGATCTTCTCGGTGTCCTTGTCCTTCTGGAACCTCGCGAGGACATCGACGAAGTTGGTGCCCGGGACCCTGTCGCCGCCTATGCCTACACAGGTCGACTGTCCGATGCCGTGCTCGGTCATCGCGTTCACGATCTCGTATGTGAGCGTGCCTGATCTGGAGACGACTCCGACGGTGCCCTTCATGAATATCTTGCTAGGGAGTATGCCGACCTTGCCCACGCCGGGCGCGGCGAGTCCGGGGCAGTTCGGGCCGACGAGTGCGACGCCCTTGCTCCTCGCGACGGCGACGAAGTGGATCGCGTCATGGACCGGCACGTGCTCTGTGACGACTACGATTGTGGCGATGCCAGCATCCAGCGCTTCCATGACCGCGTCCTTGGTCATCGGGGCGGGGACGAACACGCACGATGTGTTCGCGCCGGTCTTGGCCACTGCGTCCGCGACCGTGTCGAACACGGGTATGTCGTTGACCTTCTCGCCAGCCTTGCCGGGCGTGACGCCCGCGACGACCTTGGTGCCGAAATCCCGCATGGCCTTCGAGTGGTATGTGCCCTGGTATCCTGTGATGCCCTGGACGACGACCTTTGTCTTCTTGTTTATCATCACCGTCATATGGTCACCTCAGGGACTCCTTCGAGGCCTTCTCGGCCGCCTCGCTCAGCCCGGATGCGGGGATCATGCCCGCCTCCTTCAACATGTCCCTGCCCAGCTCCTCGTTCACTCCCTTGATCCGAGCCACTATCGGCGCCGAAGTGGGTCTCATCTCTATCGCTTCGAGGACCCCTTTCGCGACAGTGTCGCACTTAGTGATGCCTCCGAATATGTTGAGCAGTATGACCTTCGGGTCGGCCTCCTCCATCAGCAGCATGGCGCTCTTGACCTTCTGGGGGTCGTCCGTGCCCCCGAGGTCGAGGAACACGCCCGCTTTCCCGCCGAACATGTTCAGGCTGTCGAGTGTTGCCATGGTCAGGCCCGCGCCGTTCGCGATGACCCCTATGTTCCCGTCCAGCTGGACGAACGCGATGTCGAGTTCCTTGGCCTTCGCCTCGAGCGGGGTAAGGTCCTCCTCGAGCCCTTCGTACTCCTTGTGCCTGAAGAGAGCGTCCGAGTCGATGGTGACCTTCGCGTCCCCGGCGACGACCTTCCCGTCCTTGGTGATCACGAGCGGGTTGATCTCGGCGAGCTCGGCGTCCTCAGAGACCATGAGCTCGTAGAGCCTTCTCACGATGTCCGCGATCTGGACTCCCTGCTCCTTGCCGACCTTCAGGAACCCGGAGACTCTCCTCCCGATGAAACCCTGGTATCCTATGAGCGGGTCCATGGACAGCATGAGTATCTTGTCTTCGGCCACGGACTCGATGTCCATGCCTCCGCTGGCAGATGCCATGAGCAGCAGACCGCGCCTGCTCCTGTCGATGGTGATGCCCAGGTACAGCTCCTTGGCGACTTCGAGCCGCCTCTCGAGCAGGACCTGCTTCGTGACGTATCCTTTGATGTTCAATCCGAGTATGGCCGAGGCGGCCTTCCTGGCCTCTCCGACGGTGTCTGCAGGCTTGATGCCCCCCGCCTTGCCCCTTCCGCCGATCAGGACCTGGGCCTTGACCATGACTGGTCCAGGCAGTTCCTTGACCTGGTCCGGTGAGGACACCACGAACCCGTCAGGGACGGGTATGTCGTGCTTCCTCAGCAGCTCCTTGGCCTTGTATTCATACAGTTTCATTCCGTCGCCTTCGGGAGTGAAGCGGGTGAGAGCGTATTTAGCGGTTTTCCAAGGACAGGAGTTCGTGTTCTCAGCGTGATATTTGGATAAGTGGTAGAAAGGCTTATCACGTGCCCGTCCAATCATCCAGTCCGATGCAGCGCGACGTGAAGATTGAAACTCTGATAGTTATGAGCATGTGTGTGTTCGTCGCGCTTGCGGTCACCGCATTCGTCGTGCCGTTCGAGGACGACAACACGCGGATATTCTTCGTCGCCCTCGCAGCCGTCCTCGTCTCCATCAACGTGGCCGGGTTCTTCATGGT
>DUKU01000063.1 GCA_013329135.1 Thermoplasmata archaeon | reverse complement strand
TCTCCAGACACATTGTACTCGTGAGTCTCGTGAACCAAGAGTTCGGGGACAACCTCGGGTCCCGTGTCCTCTGCCTGACAGTCAGCAGTCAGACCCAAGCTCCCTATGAACGATAGATTCAGAGCAATGAGGATCCCGATCGATATCCGGACAGAGCTTCTCATTGCGGTTATCATGTCCGTCTGCGGTAGATAATCCCTCTGTCACTGATTGAATCATAGTCGGCGGGTCTTGATTGAGGAACGCGAACCGGTTCTGGCCACTCTCGGTTACTATTTATATCGGTGGCTCTTGTCAAGCGGCGATAGGTGAAGCTCGGTCATGTCATTCAAAAGAGTTCTTCTCGTCAAGCCTTCTGGCAGGCATGGCCTCTCCTATGCGTTCGACCTGATCCCTACTGCGCTTGAATACATCGCTGCCACGGTGGAGGATGTCGTGGAGAATGTGACCGTCTTGGACCTCGAGATGGAGCCTAGGCCTTTCGAAGAAGCCGTCAAGGGGTCCTTGATCGCCATGGACCCCGACCTTGTGGGAATAACGATGTCCGCCACGGAGCACAGCGAAGGTCTGGAGATCGCGCGGTTGGCCAAGAGTCACGGGGCCATGACCGTATTGGGCGGATATCATCCCACGGCCATCCCCGATGAGCTTCTATCGCAGCCCCAGGTGGACATGGTAGTCCGTGGCGAGGGCGAGATCACCATGCGGGAACTGGTCCAAAAAGGAGGGCCGGAAGGCGTGCGGGGCGTCTCGTACAGACTGAAGGATCAGACGATCCATAACCCTGACCGAGAGTTCATTGAGGACCTGGACAGCCTACCCTTTCCCGCTCGGCACCTTAGGAGATATGCCTATGCTACAAGGATGTCGCATGGCCGAGAGTACGACGTCCTGACGACATCCAGGGGGTGTTATGGCAGATGCACTTTCTGTTGCGAACCGACCATGAGCAATGGTCATCAACGCTTCCGCTCTCCGGAGAATGTGATGGAGGAGATCTTGGAGATGGACTCCTTCCACAACCACAAGCCCCTTAGCGTAGACATCACCGACCCTCATTTCCTGGGGAGACCCGCACTGGCGGAGCGGCTGTGCGACCTCTTGGCTCCGCATGAGCTCGACATACGCTTCGGCGTCAAGGTGCGGGCCGATACTGTGGCGAAGCATCCTGACATCATTCGGAAGATGATCGCAGTGGGGATAGAGGGCTTCGAGATGGGCATAGAGAGTCCGCACATGGAGGACCTCGAATCCACATCCAAGGGCCTGAGCACAGAGGTGCACATCCACGCGGTCAACAACATAAAGAGATGGGGTGGGAACGCAGGCGGGACGTTTGTCATCGGCCTCCCCGATCAGACCGAAGACCAGATACTGGGATTCCCCGCTTATGCCAAGAGGATAGGGCTTACGAGCTCAGCCTACGGCATCGCGACGCCTTTTCCCGGCACCAGATTCTATGATGATCTGAACGCCCAAGGGCTGATCTTCGAGACCGACTGGAACCGTTTTGATGAGATGCACTCGATATTCAAGTCCAAACACATCTCCCGTGAACGGATCGAAGAGCTGGCCTCCATCTGCATGGCTCGATTCTGGACTGTAGACACGTTCCTCGAGAAGGAACGGATGCATGTGATAAGGCATGCGTCCAAGAGGCCGCTCTCCAAATTCATCGCCGAAAGGGTTCATGAGCTGAGTTTCTCGGTCGATATGGGCGCGCAACTTCAGGACAAGAACCTGGGGAGACACGTGCTGGCGGTAATAGAGGCGTCGGCTGACCCCGGTGTGGAAGGTTACACGAGGGAGGTGGGGGTACACAACCTCATCGACATGTCCAGGTTCCTAAGACTCCTCGGCGATCAGACGGTGCAGCTCACAGTGATGAGCAATGGAGCGGCTGTCACAAGCTGGATCCTGAAGACCACACGGGACGGGGTAGAGTATGTCCGAGTCATCCCAGGAAGATCTGACCTGAACACTATCAACCTGGATGTGGACCTGAATTGTTTCGAGTTCGGCGGGGCCCATGGTCTGAACGTCATTGACCGTATCCGTATCTTGGGAAAGATGCTCGCCTCGAACCGAGGGGTCAAGAAGCAGCCGAACATGATGCGGTTGTTGATGGCTGGTGGCGTCGAGTTGGTGACGGGATATCTGAGAACGACCTCACACTCAGGAAGAAGCTCGCGCGGACTCTGATGAACGGCACCGTGGTCGAGGCGTTCGCCCCGGCGTACAGGAACGGCCTGAGGGCGGGCGCGAGGGTCATGATCCCTCCCAACCTCGAGATGATGGCCGGCCGGTGGGGCCGACGCCGATGAGGCCGCGCATTGTGCGGTATGAGACGTCCTTCTGGTCGAGAGAGCCCTCGTGGGACGATTTCATTGCGACCGCGAGCACCCTCAGGGCCTGACCAGCCATCTCGTGCGCCTCCTTGAACATGGCATCCCGGTCTATGGGTTCCGCCCTCCCTCCGGCCTGGATGTACGCGCGCTCCGCGACGACGCTCTCGGGGGAGCCCTTGACGAATATGACATTGCCCCCGAGCTCGTGGTGCAGCGTGGCCATGTAGTTGAGGGATGCCTCGAACGATATCTCGTCCAGCCTCTCCACGCTCGGCCGAATACGTTAGGTCCTGCCGATAACGAACAGATACGAG
>DUKU01000199.1:6751-8974 GCA_013329135.1 Thermoplasmata archaeon | reverse complement strand
TGGCATTTCGAGCAGTGTACCAAATGGCTTAATAAAGTCCAACATGATGTTGTTATCAGCATGTGCAAAACATCACGTTGCCTCGCATCTATCACCCTAGCTCTCGCGATGGCAGGGTTCCTTTTCGCTGGTGCCACTGCACAGTCCGCAGCTGACGGGGGCACCATCACATACACCGAGGACGACGACAGTGTGACCATACTGACTGACAACATGAGCGTCGCGATCTCGAAACTGTTCCCAGCTGCAGCTGTGAAGGAAGCCGACGCCGCCGACGAGAGCGCATACGGTTTTGTCTTCTCCTCGATAATCGGCTACAATGAGAGCGATGGCGGCGGACTCGTACTCGACGAGGCGCCCTACCATGCATCCATGGAGCATGCCACCTGGACATTCGAGGACCCGGTCATCGTCGACGATGAGGATGGCGTTTCGACCGCGCGTGCTTCGATGCATTCTTCAGTGAGCATGAACAAGCGTGTCGCGTTCACCGACGGTAACCCCGACCCGGGAGTCCCGGGCATAGTGATCATCGATGACTGGGCCACCGTCACAGTCAACCTCGTCATATCTTCATCTGACTTCTCTTCGACCTTCGACGGCGCGATTGACGAAGGACTGTACCCGGTGAACGGGTCCACAGAGCTGAAGTTCGACATCACCATCGACATCAACATCCCGATAGACGCCGACCACCTGGCCCTGGACGTCGGCCTGATGATGATGAACTTCGGCAACTTCACGCCCACGGCGATGGATGAGCAGTATGTCTTCGAGGGTTTCCAGAACGACGAGGTCAGTATCAGCGACCCCGACGTGAACGAGACGACCGTCGATGACGAACTCATCATGCACACGTTCGAACACCGGAGCCAGTTCAAGCAGCTCTTCGCATTCCTCGAGACCAACGAGACCAGCTACTTCTCGTGGGCCCCGCAGTCCCTGGTCAGCACGACGGAGGTCGACGGGGAACTCGAGGACATGGCGACATACTACAGGACCGATGGCGAGGCCCTCAGAGTGTACATCTCGTCCCCGGTCACCCCTGAGACGGCCCTGATAATGCACGACCCGAGCATCGGACTCTTCCCCAGCGCGAGTGATGGCGGAGGATACATAGACCTCCCGGACGGCAGCATATTCGGCTCGTCGGTCATGTCGACCGCTGCGGGGATCCTGATCGGTCTCGCGGTTGCTGGAGGCACCGGGATCGCCATCGCTGTGAGGAGAGCGTCCGCGGACGACCAGAGCGACATCGTGGTGCTCGAGAAGAACAGATACTACAGAGGGAAGTGAAGGAACCCTCATTCTTCGTCTGGGGCCTTGCCCTGCTCGGGAGCCGGTGTGGGGGGCGTGGTCCTGCCTTTGTTCTCGACATACATCGCTACGAAGTCGTCCACGAGCTTGTCCAGGAAAGTGCGACGATAGACGATCAAGAGATCCGCCACTTTGTCGGGGTCTATAATCGTCAGGCGTGACTCGCGACCGACCCTATCGAGCTTCACTACACCCTTCGTCACTAGTTTCTTCACATGGTACGAGAGCGTCCCCCCGGATATGCTGAAATTGGCGAGGACCTCGCCATGGGTCGCGCCGGGATGACTCATCAGGAAGAGCATCACGCCGCGGGGTATCTCCTGCCTGAGCGCGGACAGGATGCGTTGCTTGTCGGCGCTCACCTGGCCGCTCGGATAGTACCTCGAGAAGCTCTCTTGTTTGTCAACCGTGAGGAGATTCCTGTCGACTAGGTAGTTCAGGTGGTACTCCAGCACGCCTATGGGCATGTTCGTCCTGCGCTGGACCTCCCTGAAGTGAACGCCGGGGCTGTTCCTGACGCATTCGTATATCCTCTTGCGGCTCTCGAGCTCAAGAGGGTTCGGCACCTATCTTACCTCCGAAATGACCGAGGGATATCACAGCCGCCAGTACAATGGCATCAACAACGACGATCATCGTCCCGTCAACCCTGTCGAACCAGTCGGTGGCGTATGCGGCGCAAATGAGCAGAATCGTGAGGACGACATGGACCGACAGACCTTCGGACAGCAGGCGCATCGAGCACACCCCGCTCCGTCTGTAAGAGACTAACGACAGGACCAGCAGGAAACATGAGATGCCCAACAGGAGGCCCATCACAATGTCAATCGTCGATACCATGGCTCTTCGGTTTTAGATATGTCATCCCGGTGTTAAATACATGTGCTGGCACCGGCCATGTTGTGG
>DUKU01000199.1:6174-6597 GCA_013329135.1 Thermoplasmata archaeon | reverse complement strand
ACGTCAGAGGATCCTCTTCACCCTGAACATGGCCCACAGGCCGAGGACACACACTGCTGAGATGCCGATCACGTACCAGAACGCGTTCGGGTCTTCCTGGAACGGCAGGTCGACGTTCATACCGTACAGGCTCGCGACAAGCGTGGGGAGTATCAGTATGAGGCTGATGGTCGTCAGCGTCTTCATGATGAAGGAGAGGTTGTTCGAGACCGCGGTCTCGTAGGCGTTCAGGATGTTCGACATGATCTCCCTGTATATCGTCGTCATCTCGTACAGCTGCGCGACATCGTTCTCGATGTCCTCGGCCAGATCGAGCTTGTCCTTGGTCATGTGCAGCTGCCGCATGCGCGACAGGAGCGATATCGCGTTCAGGTTCGACAACAGGGCTGTGTTTAGAAGGATGAGGCCGTTGCTGAGGGCGAA
>DUKU01000199.1:609-5988 GCA_013329135.1 Thermoplasmata archaeon | reverse complement strand
TCCATCGGCCTGACGGTCCGTTCGATGTCCCTGTGCACGCGTCTGATGAGAGCCAGGAAGAGATCCTCCTTGGTCTCGATCTTCGGCCTCCTCTTGAGGTCGGAGCACAGGTCCTCGGCGTCGAACGCCGCGCCAATGCGCACGGTGATGATCTGCTTCGGAGTGGACATGATGCCTATCGGCATCGTCTGGATGCGCTCAGGGGAGCGCTCGTCGGTCAGGAGGCTCCTCAGGACGAGGAGATCGTACCGTTCCTCCACCTCTATCCTCGAACGCTCGTTCGGGTCGAGGCAGTCGGCGATGTCCTGGAGGTCGATGCCGAACTCGGCATGGAGTCGCTCGACCTCTTCAGGCGATGGGGCGACGAGGTCGATCCAGAGGACCTCGCTCATCTCGGCCTTCTCGACCTTCTTCAGGTCGCCGGCTTCCGCAACGTAGAGTCTCATCATCTGGACCGTCTCCTGACTGGCTCCTGATGGTCAGAGGCGGGATATATGCCTTGCCGGGCCCGGTGCCCTCGCTGTAAGGGTCTGAACGTCAGGCCAATGAGGAACCCCAGCGGTCGAGAAAGATGTTCTCTCCTTTCGGCTTCCGCTCAGGACGCTGTGTCTCGGCCTCCTTCTGCTTGTCCGAGAGGAGGGAATCGTCGGTCCCGGGATATCCGCATATCACGAGGGTGATGACCGTGTAGTCCTCCGGTATCCCGAGAACGGCCTTCACCCTCAGGGGATCAAATCCGGCAATAGGGTGGGCTACGAGGCCGAGCTCTGTCGCCTGCAGCTCCAACTGGCCGATGGCGAGCCCGCAGTCGAACAGGAAGTAATTCCTCTCGTCGCTCAGATGGCAGTCGTCCTGGACCTTCGCCGCGACGGCGATTATCATGGGTGCTCTCGTCGCCCACGCGTTCCCCTTCGCGAGAGCGCCCTTCACGGCCCCGAGGGACTCTTGACCTATGCAGAACACCAGCCTCCACGGCTGGTTGTTGAAACAGGATGCAGACAGACGGACGGCTCTCACCAGAGTCCCGAGCTTCTCGTCCTCGACGCTCCTCTCCGACAGCACCCTCCTGGCCCTCCTCGCATCCACTGCCTCGGCCACGTCCAAACCAATCACCGGGGAGGAATCCGATTCACGGGATTTAGCCTTGGTACCTTAAAATCACAGCTTGAACGAGCGCCACTTGATGTCGTAACCCGTCTCTGCCTTCAGCTTGGCGACGGCGTCGATCAGCAGCTCCGTGGATTCCCTGGTGCCGCAGTAGACCACGTCCACGCCCTTGCTGAGAGCGCTCATGGATGACTCGATTGGGGCATGCAGGATCAGCATCTCACCGCTAGCCTTCATCAGCAACGCCGCGCCGACCGTATCCCCGGCCGCAAGCATGCCCGGAGAGAAATCCTCCACCTTCTGGCGCGCCTGCACTATGTTCGCAGCTTTGGAGCCACCGTCCAGCTCTGACGGGGCCTCAAGCACCAGCAACTTACCGAGTTCCATTTCGAGGATCCCCTCGAGGCCGCCGATCAACACGTCGTCCCCCTCCTCCGCGTCCTCGAGCGCGACCCCTGTGGAGGAGCTCTTGGCTCCATCGAAGGCCATCATCATGCCGTCCTCCATCACGAGTCCGACTGTCCTCCCCTTCCTGACAGAGCTCCCTGCGACTGCGACACATCTGTCCACGACGCTGATGCTCCTGAGGATCTCGTCCACGTCCTGTTTGATGCGCGAGAAGTGCTCCTGAAGCAGCTGCATGCCCTTCCTGGTTGGCCTGAGAGTCCCTTTCTGCTCCTTCACCAGACCCTCCTTGCGCATGGCTGCAGCATACTGACTCACCGCTTGGACGGTTACGCCGAGCCGCTCGCTCACAGCTTTCAGTCTGGTCGAAGGCGACCGTATGAGTTCGACGAGGATGAGCAGTTCTGTGTTGCGCTTCAGGTCCCTGAGCGGCATCTCCTTCAACCTGTCACCCACCTGGCCCTCGGAGGCGTTCAACTACCTCATCGAGGTTCTTCACCTCAATCGCCCCCGAGCTTATCAAACCCTTGATGAATTCCATCGCCTTCCCACCAACGAAATCGACCGTCGAAGGGTCCTCGCGCACGAGCACGATCACCTTCTTCCCTGAGTCCAGCGCATGTCTGGCCGCCTCGAGGTTCCGGAAGTTCCCAGGCCCGACGGGGAACTGCGAGACCACGACGACGGACGCCTCGTCGGCCATCCTGAGATTCTCGGAATGGGACTCGGCGCTTATCTGGGAGAATGGGATCTCAGCGGCCACGGGTATGTGGAGGTCCTTGGCGCACTCGTAGTCGGAGTCGAGCACGTTGAGCACGCCTGCAGACACCGAATACCCGAGGTCGAGCAGCGATTTCATCAGGGGACCACCTGTACCGCCGCCGCAGAGGAGGTGCACCTTCGCGCCGTGCCTGGCGACCCTGGCCCCCGACGCCTTGGGCATGATGTACACCGCGTTCGTGAAGGGGTCCCGCCTTACGGCCACATCGACCCCGTACACACCCTGGATCGTCTCCGGGTTCAGTACTTCCGATGGTTGGCCTATCGCCTCGAGCCTGCCCTGACTCAGAAGCGCTATCCTGTCGCAGTACCTCGCGGCGAGGTTGATGTCATGCAGGACTGCCACGACTGTGAGTCCTCTCTCCTTGTTCAACCTCTTGACGAGATCCATCATCTCCAGCTGCCCGCTGATGTCCAGGTACACTGTCGGCTCGTCGAGCAGCAGCGCACGTGGTTCCTGGGCCAATGCCCTGGCGATGACCGCCCTCTGCCGCTCACCCCCGCTCAACTCTGAGAACGGCCGGTCTGCCAGGCGAGTGCAGCCGGCAGCGTCCATGGAACGTGCCACGACCTCGGCATCCTCCCTGCGAGTGCCTGAGAACCTGCTGTGAGCGTGCGGTATGCGGCCCATCATCACCACGTCCCGGACAGTGAACGGGAAGTCGGTCGTCGAACTCTGAGGCACGACCGCGAAAGTGGATGCCACCTCCCTGTCCGTCAGTGTGTGTAAGGGCTTCATGTCGACGAGGACCGCGCGTGCGTCGGTCGGGAGGTACCTGGTCAGGCATCTCAAGAGGGTGGTCTTGCCAGAACCGTTCGGACCCATGAGGCCCAAGAACTCCCCCTCCCCCACTTCGAACGAGATGTCCTTGAGTATCCGGGTCTCCCCGAATGAGAACGACAGGTCCGATATCTCGATCTTCATCCCATCACGCTCCCGGTCCTGCTCCTACGGAGCAGGTAGAGAAAGAATGGCCCCCCACAGAGAGCGGTTATGATCCCGACTGGCAGTTCCTCACCGGGGATGATAGTCCGCGATATCGCGTCCGCCCATATGAGGAAACTCGCCCCGAACAGGGTCGCAGCCGGCACGAGGATCCTGTGGTTTGCGCCAACGACTATCCTCATCATGTGAGGTACGATGAGGCCGACGAAACCGATGATGCCAGTGAACGCGACGGCTCCTGCAGCCAGGAGCGCGGCCACTGCGAGCATGAGTTTTTTCAAGAACTCGGGATCCGCGCCCAGGTTGTGTGCTGTCTCCTCGCCCAACAGGAGAGCGTTCAGCTCACGACCGTACAGGAAGATGACGAAACAGCCGACCACGACTGGGAGCACAAGCGTCCAGACATATTCCCAGCGCGCGACCGCCAGAGAACCCAGCAGCCACGGTATGATCTGGTGGTAATCCTCTCCCGCAAAGTAGATGAGGAACGAGACCACGGCGCCTAGGAACGATGCAACTGCCACGCCAGATAGAAGGAGCGTGTCGACATACATCCTGCCCCTGACCGTGCCCATCCAGTACACGACGAACACCGTGACGATCGCGGCGGCGAACGCGAGCGCAGGCGCAGCGAACGCCCCGATCGCAACTGTGAGGCCGAGCAGGCCGGCTGAGGCCGCACCAACGGCCGCCCCGGACGAGACTCCGACGATGAACGGGTCGGCCATCGGATTCCTGAACACTGCCTGCATAGCGGTGCCGGCGCACGCGAGCGACGCACCCACTAGGCCTGCGAGCAGGACCCTCGGTATCCTGACGTCCCAGAACACGGAGGAGTAGTAGCTGGGCGCATCGCCGTCGAGACCCAGTATGGCGTCGATCGCGTCGTCAAAGGATATCATCTCCGGGTCACCCGGACCTATCGGACCGAGGGTGCCTATCAGTACCGCGACGAGCGCGGATGCGAAGAGCAGGATGGCCAGTGACGCGACGAAAAGGCCAGGGTTCCGCCTGAGATATGAGAATCGAGGCTGTTTCCCTGACCTGTCCGCCGCGCGTCCTGATTCCAGATCCATCGCCCCGTCATCACTCGAACAGCTCGGGATGTAGGAGGGCTGCCAGCTGCTCCAACCCGTCTACGATCCGTGGTCCGTACCTGCTCACGAGGTTATCATCCATGGAGTAGATGCTCTCGCTGGACACGGCCGAAATCCCGTCCCAGCCAGGCCGCGAAGCTATCTCCTCCGCCGTCGTCGTGGTCATGTAGCCGAGCGTGTACACGATGATCTCAGGGTCCTGGGCGATGACGA
Source organism: Thermoplasmata archaeon (assembly GCA_013329135.1). Lineage (GTDB taxonomy): Archaea > Thermoplasmatota > Thermoplasmata > UBA10834 > UBA10834 > UBA9653 > UBA9653 sp9653u. The sequence goes on along the minus strand of DUKU01000199.1, from coordinate 1,440 downwards.
ACTCGCTCGTGATCATCGGATACTCACTGCTCGTGTTCTCTGCGATGTTGATGCCACCTGCGAGCGCAATCAGGTCGTTCCCGAACGACCCTGGGCCATATGTCCAGTACGGGTAATACTCAATGTACACGCGGGGTTTCACGACCCCATCCGCGAGGGTCTTCGCCTCAACGGCCCCGGTCCTGCCCTCAAGGTCGTCTGCGAGCTCATTGGCCTCTTCGACGTGACCAGTCAGGATCCCGACGAGCCTGATGTCCTTCATGACATCATCGAGGGTCCTTGTCGCGAGTATGACGAACGGGATACCGCGGTCCTCAAGAAGCTCCAGCTGGGCCAGCGGCACCAGATCGCTCGAGACGACCAGATCAGGCTGAAGGCCGATGATGACCTCAGTGCTCAAGGTGTACGACCCGACCTTGGTCAAGTTGGCGGCTTCTGCGGGATAGTCGCTGTAGTCGTCCACGCCCACGACCAGATCCCCCGCGCCTACGGCGAAGAGTATCTCGGTCGGTGTAGGTGCCACGGACACTATCCTCTCGGGTATGCTGTCGAGCCTGATCGTCCTTCCGTAGTCATCCACGAGTAGAACACCCTCGTCCGTCGATGACACACTGGTGCCTACAATGTATCCGCCAGTGAATGCAACTACCGAGGTCACGACGACCGCGATTGCGACCCACATCATGTATGTCTTCCCTGCCTTCATCTGCATGTTCTCATCCATCCGTTCCTATCTCTTCATGATCCCTTCTCTGATGATTGTGACACACCGGCGCCCTCGAAGGTCGCCATCTCTGACAGTATCTTACACGAGGCGTCGGCGACGCTGAA
>DUKU01000199.1:0-290 GCA_013329135.1 Thermoplasmata archaeon | reverse complement strand
CCCTCCCAGTATGACCCCGGCCATGCCGCCGATCTCGAACCCGCCGACCTTCGCCAAGACATCGAGCCCGTCCCTCGGGTCGGGGGAGTTCGCGCCTATCGCTGACTCTATCACCGAGACCTTGGCGTTGAGCTTCGTGTCATCTATGCCCGTGCCTCTGCCAGTGACATCTCGGACGGGTTTCCCGGTAATCACTGACGTCACCGCACTCGCGGCCGTCGTGTTCCCTATGCCCATGTCGCCTATCGCAAGAGCAGTGAAACCCTCGTCGACCGCTCTCTCGGCGAGTT
>DUKU01000076.1:7160-7480 GCA_013329135.1 Thermoplasmata archaeon | reverse complement strand
CGCAGGGTCCGATGCGTTCGACATCACCGTCACGGACGAGATCAAGGACTTCGCGAGGGACAAGGCCCCCACGGTCATGCAGCTCATAGAGAACCCGAAGTTCCTGGACTACGCGCACTATGCCAAGTTCCGGGGCAAGATCACCCTGGGGAGGGGATGAACATGAGGAAGGTCGCAGTGATAGGCGTCGGGGACACGAAGTTCGGCGAGCTCTGGGACGCGTCCTTCAGGGACATCGGCATCAGGGCCGGCTTGTCCGCGGTCGAGGACGCGAACATATCCGCTGACAAGATCGATGCCGTGTTCGTTGGCAACATGTC
>DUKU01000076.1:6716-7012 GCA_013329135.1 Thermoplasmata archaeon | reverse complement strand
GCTGGCAGGTTCATCGAGCAGGAGCACATAGGCGCGCTCATAGCGGACTACTCCGGTCTGGCGAGAGACCACATACCTGCCACCAGGATCGAGGCTGCCGGTGCGTCGGGCGGACTCGCCCTCAGACAGGGGTACATGGCAATCGCATCCGGCCTCCACGACATCGTCGTGGTCGGAGGGGCGGAGAAGATGATGGATGTGAGCGATGTCGCGTCCGCCCTCATACAATCGTCCGCTGCCGACCAAGAGTGGGAGACCGAGCTCGGGGCCACGTTCCCCAGCCTGCATGCCCTGAT
>DUKU01000076.1:0-6524 GCA_013329135.1 Thermoplasmata archaeon | reverse complement strand
AACCCGAAGGCGCAGTTCCAGAAGGAGATCACACGGGAGACGGTCATTGGTTCGCCCATGGTCGCATCTCCCTTGCGCGTGTTCGACTGCGCGCCGAGCTCGGACGGGGCCGCAGCGGTCGTGCTCTGCCCGATGGACCAGGCCAAGAAATACACGGAGACCCCGGTCGAGATCATCGGCACGGGCCAGGCGAGCGACACGCTCGCGCTGCACCACCGCAGGGATATCATGACGTTCGATGCCACCAGGGTCGCAGCCGAGCGGGCTTTCAAGATGGCAGGGGTCACCCAGAAGGATGTCGATGTCGCAGAGGTACACGACAACTTCACGATCAGCGAGATACTGGCGGTCGAGGACCTGGGTTTCTTCAAGAAGGGCGAGGGCGGCAAAGCGACCTCTGAGGGCAGGACATCGCTCGACGGCGATGTCGCCGTCAACACCTCGGGTGGGCTCAAGGCCAGGGGCGACCCGATCGGGGCCACGGGCCTCGCTCAGGCCGTGGAGATAGTGGCGCAGCTCAGGGGCAAGGCCGGGAAGCGGCAGGTCAAGGACGCGACCATCGGCCTTACGCACAATATCGGAGGCACGGGCGCGACCGCGGTCGTGCACGTGTTCAGGAGGGTCTGAGATGGCTACGGCACCGAGGTTCTGGAGGCAGAACCCGAGCAGGTACAACATGGTCGGCATCAGGTGCAACAGCTGCGGCAGGAACTTCTTCCCGCCCAGGGCCATATGCCCCGTGTGCCACAGGAAGAGCGTCGGGAAGATGGAGCCCGTGAAGTTCAAGGGCGAGGGCAAGATATACTCGTTCACGGAGGTACACGAGGGCCTGGACGAGAAGGCCTCGATGAGGCCGTATTGGGTTGCCATGGTCGAGCTGGACGAGGGGCCCAAGGTCACGGGCCAGGTCATAGACTGCGACGCGTGCGACCTCGAGATAGGCACAAGGGTCAGGGCCGTCCTCAGGAAGCTGAGCGAGGAGGGCCCCGCCGGGGTCATCCACTACGGCTACAAGTTCGTCCCTGTGAAGGGGAAGTAGGCGCCGTTAGTTTAAGGTACGACCAGGCCGATTAGCGCACGGTTCACCGGAAGGTCCTAAGGATGGCAGATCAGGGGTCGAGGAAGAAGTCAGCGGTCGTCATAGACGGGGGCAGTCTCACGGTCGAGAGGGTCGTGAGGGTGGCCAGGGAATCCATGGCTGTCACGCTCGACAGCGAGGCGAAGGGCCGGATGGCTGCGTCGAGGGCATCCCTCGAATCCCTCCTGGACAAGGGTGCCACGATATACGCTGTCAACACTGGCGTGGGTGACCTCGTCAGCTCCAAGATTCCGAAGAGGGACCTGCGGGCACTCCAGCTCAACCTTCTCAGGAGCCATGCGTGCGGCGTCGGTGAGTCGTATCCGACAGAGGTCGTTAGGGCGATGATGCTCCTCAGGGCCAACGCGCTGGCGAAGGGGTTCTCCGGCGTGAGGCCAGATATCGTGGAGATGCTCGCTGAGATGCTGAACTCCGGCGTGCATCCCGTCATCCCGCGACAGGGCTCGGTCGGCTCCAGCGGGGATCTCGCGATGCTGGCGCACCTGGGACTCGTCCTCGTCGGGGAGGGGGAGGCGGACGCTGGCGCAGGCGTCGAGTCGGGCGAGGGCGCGCTCAAGAGGAAGGGTATCGAGCCAATCGTGCTCGAGCCCAAGGAGGCGATATCGGTCATCAACGGGACGCAGGCCATGACCGCGTTGGGAGTGCTGGCCGTCAGGGACGCTGCCAATCTCGCCGACAACGCGCAGGTCGCCGCGGCGATGTCCCTCGATGCGCTCAAGGGCACGAACGCTGCGTTCGACCCGCGCGTATCCAAGGTCAGGCCGCACGCCGGCCAGGTCAGGGTCGGGAAGAACATGATCGCCCTTCTGGACGGGAGCGAGATCATGGTGTCCCACAGGCACTGCTCGAAGGTCCAGGACGCGTACACGCTCAGGTGCATACCGCAGGTCATCGGTGCGAGCCTGGGCGCCATTTGGTACGCCGAGGACGTGGTGGGCATCGAGATGAACTCGGCCACGGACAACCCCCTGTTCTTCCCGGATGATTCATCTGTCATATCCGCTGGCAACTTCCACGGACAGCCAGTTGCGCTCGCGATGGACTTCCTGGGCCTTGCCGTTCACGAACTCGGGAGCTTCTCGGAGAGACGCGTGGCGAGGCTGGTCGACCACAAGCTGAGCGGCCTGCCGGCGTTCCTCACGAAGCACGGGGGGCTGAGCTCGGGCATGATGGTCCCGCAGTACGTCGCAGCCTCCCTTGTCGCGGAGGACATGGTCCTGGTGCCCCCAGCATCCGCCACTTCCATACCTACGAGCGCGAACCAGGAGGACCACAACAGCATGGGCACCATAGGCGCGTGGAAGGCCAGGCAGATCCTGGAGAATGTCACGAATGTCGTGGCGATCGAGATGATCGCCTCCTCGCAGGCGCTGGATTTCGTGTCGACGTCATCGAGCGCCGCGATAGAGGAAGTCCGGGCGGCGATAAGGTCGAGGGTCAAACGTCTGGACAAGGACAGGTCCATGACGAAGGACATCGAGACCGTCGCCTCGATGATTCGGTCGGGTGAGCTCGCCGACATCGCGGAGCACGCGTGCGGTTTTCAGAAGACCTGAGGTTCGATAGGTTCAATTCGGAGTAAGCGATACGGTCTCCAACCCAGGAGGCATCTGTTTGGAAGACCTCGCATCCAGGACCATCGACCATGCCATGAGGTTGGGAGCCGAGTTCGCCGACCTCAGGCTGGAATCGTCGCAGGGCACGAACATCGTCGTGATGGACGGAAAGACCAAGACCGTCACCGCGCAGCTGTCGAGTGGCTGCGGCGTGAGGGCATTCATCGAAGGCGCGTGGGGTTTCGCCGTCACGAACGACATCTCACAGCCATCACTTTCGGCGGCTTCCGAGTCCGCGGTCAAGATGGCAAGGGTCGCCAAGGACCGGGCCAAGGTGAAGTTCAGGATATCGTCGGCGAAGGCCCAGAGGGCGGTCGAGAGATACAGGTGCGGCACAGCGCCGTCGGATGTGCCCATGGAGGACAAGGTGTTCCTCGCATCCTCGCTCGATAGGTCCATGAGGTCCACCGACCCGAGGATCGTGAGCACGAACGCGAGGTATGACGACTTCGAGGGCGAGAGGGTCGTGGCCAACTCGTTCGGCACTCTGGTGCGCACGCGCGAGACCTGGACCCTGGCAGCCTGCTCGGCATGGGCGAAGTCGGATGGGATAATACAGCGTGGGCATGACGCCATCGGGATGGTCGGAGGCTACGAGCTCATGCGGACCGAGGGCGCTCTGTCCCTGGGTACGGACGCGGCGGCTCAGGCCCTGAGGCTACTGGATTCGAAGCCTGCCCCCGCCGGCAAGTTCGTCTGCGTCCTTGACAACAAGATGACCGGGCTGCTGGCGCACGAGGCGTTCGGCCACGCGTGCGAGGCGGACGCGGTGCTCGCAGGCGCATCCGTGCTGGAGGGCAGGGTGGGTCAGAAGGTCGCCTGCAGCGATGTGACGCTCGCGGACGACCCGTCCATCGAAGCGTCGTTCGGATACTTCTCCCATGATTGGGAGGGTGTCAAGGCTGACAAGCACGTCCTCATAGAGGACGGCGTCCTGAAAGGCTACCTTCACAACCTCGAGTCCAGCAGCAGGATGGGCACTGAGTCGAGCGGCTCGTCGAGGGCGCAGACCTACGGCAGCCCGCCGATCATCAGGATGAGCAATACGTTCATCGCTCCGGGCGACTGGAAGAAGGACGAGCTCATGGAGGACACCAAGGATGGTCTTCTGATCCAGGGCAGTCAGTACGGTTATGTCGAGCCTTCCAAGGGCCAGTTCATGTTCAAATGCGACGAGGCATATGCTATCAGACACGGTGAGGTCGGCGAGAGGTACAGGGACGCGTCCCTGTCCGGTGTCATACTGGAGGTCCTGAATAACGTGACCGGAGTCGCCGATGATTTCATGGTCGGTGACCCAGGATACTGCGGGAAGTCCGGCCAGTCGGCGCGCACGAGTGATGGCGGGCCCCATCTTCGCGTGGCCGATGTCGTCGTGGGAGGTCTGGTCTGATGGTCGACCTTCAATACTTGTCAGCACTTGCGGAGCGGACCGTGTCCATGGCCACGCATGCTGGCGCGGACAGGTGCGATGTGGTCGCGGCGGACACGGACACGATCTCCGTGGACCTTGAGAAAGGGTCCGTCAAGCAGGCCAACATATTCTCGGACCCAGGAGTCGGTGTCCGCGCGTTCGTCAAGGGCGCCTCCGGTTTCGCGGTCTGCACGGGGTTCGACGATGCCGCCGTGTCGAGAGCTGCCGCCATGGCCGTGTCGTTGGCGAGGGCGGGGACCCCTGACAATGATTTCAAGGACCTGCCCGTGGCCCGTCAGGTCAGGACGCTCCCAGGGCTATACGAACCGAGGGTCGCTGAGATAGGTCCAGACGAGGTTGTCTCCATGGTCATCGAGATGTCCGACATCGCGGGCGACCACAACAAGGTCACGTCATCGAATGCCAGCGCTGCCGTCTCGGTCTGTCAGGTGGCACTTGCCAACAGCAACAGCTTCTCCTCGGCCCAACGGATGACCTCGGTCGACCTCGTGGTCGAATCTGTCGCCAGGGACGGAGATGCGATGTTCTCGGGATACGATGGGTGTTCGGGTCGGAGGCTGGAGCAGGGCACGATCGAACGTGTCAGCACAACGGCGCGTGACCAGGCGGTCAAGGGCCTGGTGCAGACGAAGTTGGAGACAGGCGACTATGCCATAATCATGGACCCGTTGGCCGCTGGCTTCGTACTCGGGAATGCGATCGGCGGCGGCTTGAACGCGGACAGCGTGCAACGAGGCAGGAGTTTCCTCGCGGGGAAATTGGGGCAGGTGATCGGGTCGCCCGCCGTGACCGTGTATGACGACCCGACGATCGAGTGGGCGTCGGGGAGCACGTCATTCGACGGCGAGGGCGTCACAGCAGCCCGGTCCACATTGGTCGACAAGGGCCGCCTCGCATCTTATCTGTACGATTCTTATGCCGCGGGGAAGGAGTCCCGCGCCAGCACTGGGAACTCGTCGAGGGGCGGTTCGGTCTGGAGCTACAGGCATCCCCCGAGCATATCGACGACCAACCTCGTCGTCTCCCCGGGTGACTCCTCGTTCGATGAGATGGTCAGGGAGACGAGGTCGGGGGCATACGTGAGAGCGACATTCGATTATCCCAACCTCGCGACGGGGGAGTTCTCCGGGCTCATGATGGAGAGCTACGTCATCCGGGACGGGGAGCTCGGACCTGCGATAAGACAGTCCACGATGGGCATAGGGATCGTAGATATGCTGTCGAGGGTGGACATGGTGGGAAAGAAGCCACGGGACTACTTCGGCGTCCAGACCCCGCCTTTCAGGATATCGAGCGCCAGGATAGCCGGCTCAGGCTAGAATGTGTACTTCTGGCTGCACACAGGGCACACGCCAGTCCTCTTCGCGCATGCCAGATGCAGGACGTTCCCGCACCTGCAGCTCACGATGTCGAAGCCCTGCTTGATCCTGCCCTGGCAGTAGGCGCACTTGGTCACCTCGGCTGCGCGCGTGACCTTGTAGGGCGGGCCCGACTTGAACGCGTTTATGGAGCTGTCGAACTCGAAGCTCTGGGGAGCCCCGTCGAAGTGCCTCCTGCACGCGATGTTGACCCTGAGGGGTATCTCGCCTGAGACGTCTGGGATGATGCGGACCTTGACCAGGACCTCTGCGCCTGGCCTCAGGCTCCCGACCGCGGGTAGGTCAACAACCTTCAACTGTCCCGACAGCTCCACGGTGACCTCCTTCGCCATGACGTTCCCGGTGTTCTTCAGCTTGATGCTGATCTCGCCCTCCAAGCCCTCTTGGAGCCCGGACGAGCTCACCTCTCCCACGACCTCGGGGGCGTAGGAGTCGATCATGGTCTTGGCCGAATCCAGGGCCTCGGCGACGAACTCGATCGCGGAGTCGTAGTCCTTCTCCCTCTCCAGGTCCGCGAGGGCCAGCAGTCTCTCGGCCTCGGCCGTGGACACACCTATGCGTCTGAGCACCTCGACGGCGCTCTCGGCCGCTATGGATATGTCGATGAACTTCTTGTGCGAGTCCTCGATTCCCAGGATGCGCTGGTCGGCCTCCATGAGCATCTGGAAGGCCTCGGAAGCGTTCCCTGCGCCTGCAGCATCCTTTGCCTGTTCGATGAGTTCCTCTGCCGGCCTCACGGATGCGCCAGAGGCACGGAGCGGTTCGAGCCTCGCCTTCGCATCGGCTGCGAGGCTGTCGATCTTCTTGGAGATGACCTCTATGCACAAGCCTCTGCACGCCTGGGCCTGCTGATACGCGAAATCCCAGAGTCTCTCCGAGAACGATGTCATGGCGACCTCCATGAGGTCCTCGCAGGGCTTCGTCGTAAGGCCCATCGACCTCGCTCGTGATATGAGGTCCTTGTTCAGGCTCATGACCTCGTTGATGGAGTCCTC
>DUKU01000176.1:5447-7954 GCA_013329135.1 Thermoplasmata archaeon | reverse complement strand
CAGGGGTTATGACTACGTGGCCATCACGGATCACACTCACAGCCTGAAGATAGCGAACGGCCTCTCCCCCGAGAGGCTCAGGGCGCAGATTGACGCGGTCAGGAAGGCCGAGGACGCCGCCGGGGGCATAAGGGTCCTCGCGGGCTCCGAGGTCGACATCAAGGCCGACGGCACCCTCGACCTGCCGGGGTCGGTCCTGAATGACCTGGATATCGTCGTCGCGTCGGTCCATTCGAGGTTCAAGATGGGGAGGGTGGAGATGACCAGGAGGATAGTCGCGGCCATCTCCTCAGGTATGGTCGACATCCTGGGCCACCCGACAGGCCGGTTGATCGGCCAGAGGAGCGCGTATGAGGTCGACCTCCAGGCAGTGTTGGACGCTGCCGCCGAGCATGATGTGTGCATGGAAGTGAACTGCTTCCCAGACAGGCTCGACCTCAGGGATGTGGACTGCAGGGCTGCCGGCTCTAGGGGCGTGCGAGTGTCACTGGGCACGGATTCGCACAGGACGGAGCACATGGGATTCATAAGGCTGGGAGTGATAACGGCTAGACGCGGTTGGCTCGGGCCGAAGGATGTGCTCAACACACTGGACGCCGCCGGGCTTATAAAGCACCTCCGGGGTAGGAGGCCGTGAGCATGGACGAGGAACGTGCGAGGGCCAGGATCAAAGAGCTCGTGGATATCATCTCACACCACGACGTGAAGTACTACGTCGAGGACGACCCTGAGGTCACGGACCACGAGTACGACCGGCTCATGAGCGAGCTGAAGGCCCTCGAGTCAGAGCATCCGGAGCTCGTGTCCCCGGACTCGCCGACCCAGAGGGTCTCGGGCAGGCCGGTCGACGAGTTCCCGCAGGTGGAGCACAAGGTCGCCATGCTGAGTCTGGACAACTGCTACTCACCAGATGACCTGAGGGAGTTCGATTCTCGCGTCAGGAAGTGGCTCGGGGAAGAGCCTGTCGAGTACGTCGTCGAGCCGAAGGTGGACGGGCTCGGCATCGCGCTCCTGTACGATGGATGTGCGCTGGTGAGGGGTGCGACCAGGGGCGACGGGCGCGTGGGAGAGGACGTCACATCCAACATCAGGACCATCAGGAGCGTCCCGCTGAAGCTGAAGCCCGAGGGGGGCCTCAGGACCGTCGAGGTGCGGGGTGAGGTGTACATGCCCTCCCGGGGCCTCCAGCGGCTCAACGAGGAGCGGGAGGCGGAGGGGGAACCCGTATTCGCAAATGCCAGGAACGCAGCTGCAGGCTCGATCAGGCAGCTCGATTCCAGGATCGCGGCCTCGAGACCGCTGGACGCATACTTCTACACGCTCAGCCACAGCTCCGGTACGATGCCGGAGACCCACCACGGGTGCCTCGATGCGATGAAGGCATCGGGCCTCAGGGTCAGCCCGCACACACGCGTGTTCGGCTCTGTCGACGAGGTCCTCGGGCATATCGCCTCCTGGGAGTCCAAGCGCGATGGGCTCGGGTACGACATCGACGGCATGGTGGTCAAAGTCGACTCGCTCGTTCAGCAGGAGCGACTAGGATACACGGCCAAGAACCCACGCTGGGCTATCGCTTACAAGTACCCTCCGAAACAGAAGGTCACGAAGCTCCTGGACGTGGTCTTCCAGGTCGGCAGGACGGGTGCGCTCACGCCGGTCGCCCACCTCGAGCCCGTCGAGATCGGCGGGGTCACGGTGTCACGTGCCACTCTCCACAACGAGGACGAGCTGAGGCGCAGGGGCGTCATGATCGGGGACATGGTCCTGGTCGAGCGGGCGGGTGAGGTCATACCTCAGGTCGTGAGACCGTTGGTCGAGCGGCGCACGGGCGGCGAGAGGGAGATCGTGGTGCCGGAGACGTGTCCCGTGTGCGGCTCGACGGCCGTCCGCGAGGATGGGGAGTCCGTCAGGAGGTGTGTGAACGCGTCATGCCCCGCCCAGGTGAAGGAGCGGCTCACGCACTACTGCTCCCGTGGCGCAATGGACATCGAGGGGATAGGGCCCGCGCTGGTGGACCAGCTCGTGGACGGCGGTCTGGTGAAGGATGTGTCGGACCTGTACGGCCTGAGGGAGGCAGACCTGCTCACGCTCGAAGGCATCGGGGAGAAGTCTGCGAGGAACATTCTAGACGCCGTCAGATCGTCCATGGACAGGGACCTGGGCCGGGTGCTCCACGCCCTCGGCATGAGGCATGTGGGACGGACGACCGCGTCGCTCCTCGCCGAGAGGTTCGGGAGCATGGATGCGCTCGAGGCCGCCAGCGTGGACGAGCTCTCGAAGGTCGAGGGCGTAGGAAAGGTCGTGGCGGAATCTGTCAGGGACTTCATGGCCGATGAGGGGAACCGCGCGCTCCTCCAGAGGCTGTCGGAGGCGGGCCTGAGGATGGGCGGCGTCCCGAAGGCGGATGGCCCGCTGGTCGGCAAGACATTCCTTTTCACCGGTGAGCTGAAGTCCATGTCGCGCACCGACGCGGGGTCGGCCGTGGAGTCCTTGGGAGGCCGCGTGGG
>DUKU01000176.1:0-5430 GCA_013329135.1 Thermoplasmata archaeon | reverse complement strand
AAGACATTCCTTTTCACCGGTGAGCTGAAGTCCATGTCGCGCACCGACGCGGGATCGGCCGTGGAGTCCTTGGGAGGCCGCGTGGGTTCATCCGTGACGAAGGCCACGGACTACGTGGTCGCAGGGGAGGACCCTGGGTCCAAGCTGGAGAAGGCGAAGAAACTCAAGAAGACTGTCTTGGACGAGGACGCATTCTTGGATCTCATCGGCAGGCGATGAGAGGCCCCGGTCCTTGCATCCGCTGATAGCCGAGGAACACGTTTCAAATACCCGGTCCAGACAAGATGATACGTGCAGGATTAGCACCACGGAGTGCGAACAAGATGCACAAGAACGGTGACCGGGAGAGCCTCAAGATCCGGTCCGAGGCCGGCGCCGGCAGGAACGGCCAGGCGCTCGACAGCAGCAGGCGGCGCCTCCAGAGGATCGTGCGGGACCCAGAGCTGAAGATACGCGATGTGTCCGGCGACATGGTCCTTCCGGTGGGGCAGCCAAGCATGACCGAGCCCAAGGCCTCGCATCTTTCGCCCCAGCTGGTGAACCCTGCAGCGGTCGTTCCGGACGAGGGCGTGCAGTTCCAATGCACCGAGTGCGACATGATGGTGAGGGAATCCGATCCGTACTGTCCATTCTGCGGCGCGATATTCGCCGATGGCCCGATGGCGTCCGTTGAAGAGGCCGCGGAAGCGAGTGAGCCGCCCGAGAGCCCGAAGCCGCGGGAGCGCGAGGAGTCCATCAGGCCGGAGAAGTTCGATGTGTTCGGCATGCTGAATACCCGGGGAAGAGCGCGCGAACTTCTGTACCAAGAGGCCATGAAGGGTTTCGCGGGCTCCGCTCGGCTTCTCGAGGAGATAGAGCACCAGATCTCGGACGTAAGCTCCCTGGGGACGGACACCACGAGGGTCCGCAGGCTCATGAGCAGCGCGTGGGAGGCGTGCAGGGAGGGGAACTGGAACTTGGTTTCCGCCCTGGCGCAGCAGACGGAGGAGGCGATGGCTCCCAGCATACCGGCGCTTGTCAGGTCCGAGCTCGCGAAGGCGAGGGAGCACCTGATGGATGCCAAGGTGGCTGGGTACGATGCTTCCGAGTACCTGTTGCGCATGAAGGCCGCCATGCACTGCCTGAAGTCCGGCGACCACGACGAGGCGCTCCGCCTAACGAAGGAGCTCATGGATCTGCTGAGACAGGACTCGGTCTCATGGCGCGAGGGTGGGCCACCCGCTTCCAGAAAGGGTGTGCGTTCAGGGTATTGAACACAGGGCCCAAGGGTTCTTATCGTCGGAAATTCGTTGACAGCATGATGTTCTCGGACCTCACGACCATGGACGCCTCGGGGTGGGATATCCTCAAGAAGGCCCTCAACCAGCGCGTCGTCGTGGTGCGTTCCTCGCTCGTCCCGAGCTACAGGAACCGGGTCTGGCTCGTGGAGACGGATGTGAGGCCGGTCGTCGTTAAGAGGTCCCTGTCCAGGCTTTCCCCGGTGGAGTTCGAGACGATGCTGCTCGCGAAGAGGGCAGGCCTATCGGTCCCCTATCCGCTGTACATGGACAAGGACTACCTCGTCACGGAGTACATATCGGGGGATTCGTGCGACATGCTCGTGAACACGATGTTCAGCACCCGCGCCGCGGAGGGCCTGGGCAGATGGTTCGGAGGGTTCCACGAATCCATGGACCGCTTCGGCAAGCCGATGGCGATGTCGGATGCCGTCCTGGACAACTTCATCATGCACGAGGGCGAGGTGTTCGGGGTGGACCTCGAGGACGCCGCCCCGGGAAACCCCATGGACGACCTCGGACAGATGGCTGCGTCCATCCTGGGCAACGAGCCGTTCTTCACGCCGATCAAGTTCGACCTGTGCTTCTGCATGCTGGAGGCGTACGAGGAGTGCACAGGCATGGAATCGATGGAGAGCGTCAGGCCGTTCGTGACGAAGCATCTGCGCCTGTCGGTAAGGGCGAGGCCGCTCTATAGACGGCCTTTCGAAGATGTCGCAAAGGTTCTGGACAAGACCTGGCCGGACCTTGCCTGATCACTCCTTCTTCTCCTCGGCCGGGGCAGCCTGCGCGTCCCCTGCCTGGTCCGTCCTGCGCTTGCTCCGGGAACGGATCTCCTCGAGCCTCTTCGTGATATCGGATATGCTGTCGACCTGTTCGCGCTGGACCTGCCGACGCTTCTCGATGTTGTCGCGCATCTTGTCTATCTTGGTCTTCTCGAGGGCGAGCTTGTCCATCTCCTCGGCCATGCTCTCCCTGCGCCTGTCCATATCCGCCATCTTGTCAGCGAAGGCCGTCTCGCGCGCCTCGAGGTCCTTGTCTGCCTGGGCGACCGCTTCGGCCTTGGCCCTGAGCTCCTCGGCCCTTGCGTCGGCCTCGGCCAGTTTCGTGGCGGTGTGCTTCCTCTCGGCGTCCAGGCGGGCCATCTCCTCCTCGAGTTTGGCTCTTGTGGCCGCGACCTCTTCTTGCATGGCGTTCTCACGCGCGACCAGGGCCTCCATCTTCGATTCGAGCTCGGCCTTCATCGTCTCGGCCGCTGCCCTGTCCTTGTCGAGCCTCGCCTTCTCATCGGATATGAGCCTCTCCCTCTCCTCGAAGGTCGACTCCTGCTGGGACAGCTCGGCGCCCTTGCTTTCATGGCTCTTCTGGGTCGACTCCAGCTCTGCCTTCAGCTCTGCGAGCTCCTGAGCCTGAGCCTCCAATTTGGCCCCGAGCTCGGTCAGCTCACCGTCCCTGGCCTGCAGGGACTGCTCCTTGGACGCGGCCGCCGCCTCCTGCTCAGAAAGGGTCTGGGTCGCCTGTTCATGACCGCTCAGGCTCTCCTTGAGGACGTTCTCGCGTCTCTGGACATCCTTCTCGCGCTTGTCCAGGTCCCTGAGGAGCGCTTCGACCTTGCGCTCAGAATCGGTGATCGCCGCCTCGCGGCCGGCGAGGGCGCTCTCCCCCGCCTCCGTCGCAGCCGTCCGGTTCTGCAGGTCCTCGTTGTCCCGTCCGATCTTCGCGATGAGCGAGGACAGCTCCGCCTGCTGCGTCTCGGCGTTGGCGTCCATCTGTATCCGCCTCCGCTCGAGCTCCTCCTTCTCGACCGTGAGCGCCTTCTCGCGCTCGTCCAGCCCATTGATCGTTACCGAGATGCCGTTCGCCTTGTCCTCGAGTTCCTTGCCCTGCCTCTCAAGCTCAGTCAGGGCGGCCTGCATCTCCTCTTTCTTGACTTTCAGTTCGTTCTCCGAGGCGACGATGTTGTCCTCGCGCTTCTTCAGCTCCTGGTCCACCGAGTCGAGCTCGGTCCTCAGGGTCTCACGCTCGGACTCGAATGCGCTCCTCTCGCTCTCGAGCGCCGACATCGTCCCATCGAGATCCCTCTTCCTCGCCTCCAGCCGGTCTTGCCTCTCCTTCAGGTCCCTGTCCGTGGATTCCAGTTGCTCGCGGTCGGAGTCGAGCTGCTTCCGGTCCCTGTCGAGGCTGGCGAGCCTGACCTTGGTCTCCTCGACCTCTTTCTCCCATGCGACTCTCTCGGTCTGGTAGCTCTCCAGCTCGGACCTGTGCTTCTCCTGGCTCTCCGCGAGGTCCCGCTTCTGCTGCACGAGTTTGGAGAACCCGGTCTCGTACTCCGACACCGATGATGCGATTCCTTCCTGGAGGTTCCTGATGAGTCCGCGCTTCGCGTCTGTCGCCGCCTCGAACGCCTGCCTGCTCCTGTTCAGGTTCTGTTCCCTCTCCAGGAGTAGTGTGACCCTCTCGTTGATCTGGCCGTGCCTCTCTGAGACCTCGGCCTCGAACTCCTCGAGCTCCTTCTGCCACTCCTCGGTGTCCTTCCTGAGCTTGTCGAGCTCTCCCCTCAGGTTGTCCAGCTCGGCGATCTCCTGGACGTGCGAGGCCTTCTCGGCCTCCATCGTCTTGACCGCCTCCTTGGCCTGTTCCTGCTCCTCCCTGGCCTTCTCTGCAGCCTCCTTGGCCGCCGCGAGCCTGGATTCCAGGGACGCCTCGAAGCTCGCCTCGACGGAGCTCAGCATCTCCTTGACGAACCCGACATCCTCGTCCTCGACGACGTCCTTGCCTATCAGGAGCATGTGCATCCTCTTGCCGCGGACGACGGTGCCTACCATCTTGCCGACCTCGAAGGCTCCTAGTGTGGCAAGGTCGCCCTTGCCAGCCGTGGCCTTCTTCACCTCGTCGTAGCTGACCTCGCCCTTGGTGCTGAACACGAACTCCTTCAGAAGCCGGCCGTCGGGCTCTACCAGAAATCCCTTGAATACCTTCTTGCCAAACATTAAGACCACTTCCGACCGGGGGACGTCGTAGTCTGGTCATTGACTTGCGGGTGCTCAGAGCTTGCCCCTGAGCGCCACTCGCACGCCTGGATGATTGCAGTTGTTATTGGGTAGCCTGAAGATAACCTTTTCTGCGTCACCGGCGGTGTTCATGGTTCGAATCTTCGCAGGAGCGCGGCGTTGGTGACGACTGAGACGGAGCTGAACGCCATGGCCCCCGCCGCGATCATCGGACTCAGGAGCCCGTCCGTGAAAGGGTAGAGGATGCCCGCGGCTATAGGTATCGATGCGGTATTGTAGAACAGGGCCCAGAACAGGTTCTCCCTGATCTTCCGGAAGGTCCTCCGGCTGAGCTTGATGGCCGACGCGACGCCTTTGAGGTCCCCTCCTACAAGGACGATGTTCCCCGACTCGAGGGCGATGTCCGTGCCGCTCCCGAGCGCGATGCCGATGTCCGCCTGGGCCAGCGCTGGCGCGTCGTTGATGCCGTCTCCGACCATCGCGACGACCTCGCCGCTCTCCTGGAACGCCCTGACGGCCCCGGCCTTGTCCGCGGGAAGCACCTGGGCCTTGAACTCGGATATGCCGGCCTGGTTGGATATGGCTCTCGCGGTCCTCTCGTTGTCCCCGGTCATCATCACCACCTTGAGGCCCATGGCCATGAGGTCGGCCACAGCCTCCCTTGCACCCGCCTTGAGTGTATCCGCGACACCTATCAGCCCCATGAGTCTCCCGTCTGCGACGCATGCCATGACTGTCATGCCCTGGTCCTGGAGGGCGTCCATGTCTCCCTCCAGAGCGCCCAATGGGACACCCAGCCTGTCCAGCATCCTGCGGTTGCCCACGGAGACATCCTTGCCAGCGACCTTGGCCGTGACGCCCTCTCCCGGGTAGACTGTCGACGAGTTCGGGGCCACGAGGTCCACGCCGGCGGCCTCCGCAGCTGTCAGGACCGCCCTCGACAGGACGTGCTCCGAGCCCTTCTCCGCGCTCCCCGCGGCGGCCAGGAGGTCCCTCTCACTCTTGGCCGAGCCCAGCCGCATCGCGACCACCTTCGGCTCGCCCTCCGTGAGTGTGCCCGTCTTGTCCAGTATGACCGTCGTGAGGTCCCTCGCCCTCTCCAGAGCGGCCGCGTCCTTGATGAGTATTCCGAGCTGCGCGCC
>DUKU01000136.1:4627-7694 GCA_013329135.1 Thermoplasmata archaeon | reverse complement strand
ATTGGAATCAGTCCAGAGGCTGCAATATCCATAACTGGATTTGACCTGATAATGGATGCTTCGGGTACGTTTTCGACATCAGCTTTGATTACAGGAAATGTGTATGCTGCTGACTACACTGACCCAACTCCAGCTAAAATGACTGCGGCTGTTAGCGACATGGAGCTCGCGTACACCGACGCAGCTGGACGGCTAAGTCCTGATGAGACTGAACTGGGTGCCGGAGATATCACTGGGCTGACCATCGCTCCCGGCCTCTATAAATGGGGTACAGGGGTCCTGGTATCTGCCGCTGGTGTCACCATCTCGGGCACCGCAAGCGATGTCTGGATCTTCCAGATCGCGGAGAACCTTGAACTGGCCGACGGCGCCGCAGTCACTTTGAGCGGAGGCGCACTCGCCTCCAACATCTTCTGGCAGGTCGCCGGCCAGGCCACCATGGGAACGACGGCTTCCATGAAGGGAATCGTATTGTGTCAAACGGCGATTGTGCTGAACACCGGCGCAACGCTGGAGGGCAGGGCGTTGGCACAGACCGCGGTTACACTGGATGCAAATATCGTCTATACGCCGGACACTGTGATACCGGAATTCTCGTACATTCTCGTCCCCCTGATCGGAATGATGCTTGTCGTGGCGATGGTACACAGAGTCAAGAAGCAGAGGACATAAGTCCTCTGATCCGCCCTCTTTTTCCTTTTTCCGTCTACAGACCAGTCTGAGATCGCACTCCCCCTCATTGGGACATATGCAGAACACCAAGTGAGGGAAGCAAACATCCCGACCAATGTCAGGACGACGGCAGACTGCGAGTGGACCCTGGGAATGGAATCCACCCAAGAACGGATACGACAAGGAAGATAATCGCACAGGCGTGGCCATGTGATTCACGAAGAGGATGCCAGTCTTTTCTTGGAACCTGCAAGTGATCCCGCGTCCATCATGGCCAAAATGCTGGCAGAGGGTTCATTGACTGTAACTCAGGTCTTTCTCAACTTCCCTGAAATGAGGTTCGAATACGTCCTGCGTCCACATCATCAGAGTGCGTATGAGATCGCCCCACAGGGTCCTGGTTGTGTCCTGCGTAAAGCCTTCGTGATTTCCTCTGGCGGTGACGAGTTGAATAGATAATCACTTGCTGAGAGAACAACCATACTCTGAGGGCCACCAATCGAATTTGTGTCAAATCCTGACGTAAAATATCGGTGATGTTGAAATAACGGCATAACGGCCGCTCGCACATAACCAGGCTATGAACGCTAGTAAGCCGATGCGACATGGAACAGCGCAGTCACATTGGACAGCGTCAGAGTTTAGGGGCTGTGTGAAATGGCAATAACCGTGCAATGGTCTCACATCGGGATAGGTTCGATAATCGCATTCTTGCTAGGCTGGCTCATATTTGGCCTCCTTGGTGCGGTAATATTGGCCATCATAGTTTTGGTGCTGATGGGAGTCATAAGGATCAGATAGAATCGATAAGAAATCGGAGGTGACACGAAATGGCGAAGAAAAGCAGAGGCGGAAGAATGACTGCAGCGAAGGGTCGTGCGGCGAAATCCGCTGGCGGACGCGGTCCTGTAAAAGGACGTAAGGTCGGCAAGAAGATCATGAAGACCTGAGAGTTGATGGAAACATGGATGTATCTCTTTGGGATGCGTTGATCTTCTTTCTCTTCGGGCTGATCGTCTCGACCATAATCATCTACGTGGTCACGAAGCTGCTTGGAGAGAAAGAAGGAGTGGGGACGGCCATACTGACCGCCCTAGTCGGGGCTGTCATCTACGCCTTGGTATACTACTTACTCGGCGAAGGGCTCCTAGCGGCATTGATAGCCGGATTCGTCTGGCTGCTGGCCCTGGGAGGCCTCTACAGCATGGGCTGGTGGAGGTCACTCGGTGTAGCAATCATCGTGTGGATCGTCGCCTTCCTTGTGGGCTTCATATTGCCTACGGTAGTGGGCCCCCTGTAAGATCAGATGATTGGGATCCCGACAAAACCTCAGAAAACTCTCCTTCCATTTTCGCAGAGACGGCACCAATCTGGAAGCACCTGCGGATGGAAGGGCGGATGAAGATCCGATACGAAACTACGCTCAGGGTTCGTATGTTCCGGGGGGACACCTTGGGAGGACAGACATACCTCTAGATAGAGGTTCGAAGGAGATGAAGAACATGCTAGACATGAAAACAAAGACGACTTTCGCGATGACTGCGATGCTCATGATGGTCATGGGCATGCTCGCGGTGCCTGCACAGGTATCCGCAGAGGCGGTCGCATTGAATGAACAGATTGAAACGGAGGAGGGTGCCACCGACGTCTTGGGCGGGGGGAACCACTACTTCGTCAAGTTCGGCACTGACGCCGCTTTCGGAATCGTGTGGGGGACTGAGACTGAGGAGAACGCTGTGTACTTCGTAGCCGTGAAGGCACGATACCTCGGGCTCGCCCAGGTCTACAACAACGATGGCGAGATGGTCGAGGAGAACTACGCCGTCAAGACATACACGATGTACGCGGTAAAGCTCGACTCGATGCTGGAGTTCAACGACTCCGATGAGGACGGGCTACTGACCTACACGAGGAGCTACGACGGCGACGCGTTCAATGACTACACCTACGACGAAACTGTGTACAAGAAGGTCGACCTGACCGCCGCCTGGGACGCGTCCGAGGTCATCGAGACCGATGACGGGGACAGCATGGCCTGGGATTTCAGTCTTACGGCAACTGACCTACCCTATGAACTCGTGGACGAGTCCGCCGACCCAGTTGTCGGCGACAACGTGCTCAACGAGCTCACGCTGACGTTCCACATGACCGCGGACCTGGCGCAGTACGACGACGTCTCCCTCCCCCAGTGGAGGGTGACTGTCACAGAGGGCCCGCTCGGCAAGACGGTGTTCAAGAACGCTGACAGGCTGGAGCCACTGCAGGCCGAGGGCAAGATCATGAAGTACGACGTCAAGTGGGACCAGGAGATAAATGGCTGGGATTATGACCCAAACAACACCAACCCGGCCGTGCTCATCGAGTTCCACAGCATCGTGGGCAACTTCATCTCCCC
>DUKU01000136.1:3182-4505 GCA_013329135.1 Thermoplasmata archaeon | reverse complement strand
CTCATGGCGACCTGGATGGAGATGAACACCCTGAGATACATGAACGAGGCTGGCGTCATGAACTGCGAATCGACGGAAGGGGACCTTGATGTCAACGAGTCCACCGGCGACATGACGGAACCCATGGCACTCACCCAAACCAGATTGATCTTCGGCTCCGAATGGACGAACATCGGGGCCCTCACATGGGTCGACGACGTGACCGTTGATGGCGAGCCTGAGCAGGTCAGGGTCCAGATCATGGCCGGGCACAGGGTCTCCACGCAGGCCATGGTCGCGGGCGAATGGGAGACATTCGAAGGATTCGTCGCTCTCGGAGCGATGGTATTCCCAGGCGGGAACAGTATCTCGCACGACCCGGTCTTCTCGTCCGAGGCACTCATAGATGTCTCGACGGGAGATAAGAACAACCTGTCAGTGCTCATACTGCTGGTCATGGTTGTGGTCATAGTGGTGGTCGTGATCGCGATCGCTGCCGTGATAATCACTAGGAAGAAGACCGGCAAGTAATACTGAAGCAGGCACACGGCCAGGCTCATCAAAAACCTTTGACAAACTCCTTCCCTTGTTATATTCACAGACAACTATCGCCAGAAGGAATTCCCAAGGGAGAGGTGCACAAGTTGCCAAACCTTCTGATCGAAGATGGGCCAGGCGTTCGAGCATGCACACGATTCCCCACACTCTCGCCTAGGACTTTGTCAATGACGGCTGAAAACTGACCATTTCCCCAGGGATTTGACTGATAATCTCTCATTGCGGGTATCTCCCCCTGATGCCCGTCCAGCCCACTTCACACTTCATTATCTCGACCCCGTTTGACAGGGGGCCAATCGGAAGTGGGGGAATCAAGCAGCCATTGACGCTCCAGAACCGTTCTTCCTAAGAGAGGTCCCCACAGAGCATCCCGAGAAGACATCGGGGCTAGACGTTCTGAATCCATCGTTCGGTCACCAGGTTCAACGGACTGTCAAAGATGCGAGGCAGAGACCAGATTGCTCGGAGAGCGGTTTCGACATTTCACGATGCCTGATGACAATGTGCGAGGGCCCGGATCTCCGCCAAGAATCCGACTTTGACTGAGGATGGACACTGTAGTTGCACGCATTCAATGGGAGGAAAACCGTCGCCGGTTATCACGCGGTTCGTTTAATAGGGTCGAGACAGATTCGGACTAGCTCTAATGGCATACAAGATTTCGCAGCTATCTAGCAGACTTCGGCAGGAACGTGGCAAGCTTCGACTGACACTCGCAATCCTCTTGATTGGATTCGTGATTGACGGGACAGTCGAGTTGTACAACTACATCAACCACAGCTATCC
>DUKU01000136.1:1529-3027 GCA_013329135.1 Thermoplasmata archaeon | reverse complement strand
CTTATCATCCTCTGGATCGGCCGCTCCGAGTGGGATGAACACCTCAGTCGACGATTCCGACTCGCTGAGAGAGTGTTTGCCCTCAATATTGCGGCCATTATGCTGGCAGTCGTTATCGTGTTCTGGTACGGCACGAGGCCGGCCACCTTGATCCCTTCGTGGGCGGAATGGGGATTCGGAGCTTCAATCGTGGCCGCGATTGCCCTCAACTTTGTGATCTACGTCCTGGTCGCCTTTGATCTAACGGAGGTGTTCGGCAAAGCACTTCTCCTCATCGCCCTCGGTTGGGCCACTGTCGTCACCATCTGGCTCGGACAAGTTCTTGCCAAGGAGTTGGGGACGATCGTCCTGGCCATCCAAGACCGCACTTTTGACTTCGAACCAGTCAGCGCATCGATTTCCCGCATCGAGTCCTATTTCGCGGTGGCCTACTTCCTGCTGACGATTGCATACCTGGACTCGTACCACCGGTCACATGCGAGAGCTCGGAAGTCTTCCTAGACGCCCGTTGCGCTTCATGGATCGACTCACCTTCTGCCTTCGCTCGCTCGGATTCGGACCACACCGTGAGCGGATCTATCGAGACATGCTGGCAGGAACGAATGAGCGCACTTTGATTGTGGGAAGGTTATTATGAACGCTGCAACCATATCAATCGATATATGAGCCCGTTTGACCTGACGAGGTTGCTCTTCGGCGACCTCATCAGCCTGTTCCTCTACATCAACGCGGCAATCATAATCGTCGTCATCGTGTTCGTTAAGCCCCGCCGGGTCACCTCGATTTATCTCTGGATTGCCGCCTTCCTGCTCCTGCCTCTAATCTTCGTGCTCATCTTCTACATCTTCTTCGGGCGGGACTACCACAGACAGAAGCTATTCAAGAACAAGTGGGTGAAAGATGCCAATGTTGTCAAGCTCCTGCGCGAGCAGAGGAAGAACCTAGTCCTCGCCTCGGAGAGCTACGTGAAATCCCTGCACGAGAACGTCGAGCTAGCGCGCATGCTGATCAACACCAACAATAGCCTCATCACCATGGACAACGAGGTGCGCTACATCAACGAAGGCGACGAGTTCTTCAAGGTCTTGTTCGAGGAGATCTCCAAGGCGAAGCGCTTCGTCCACATGGAGATGTACATCATCCGCAATGACGAGCTCGGCAAGAAGCTAGCACACGAGCTGACGGTCAAGGCCAAGGAGGGGGTGGAGGTCAAGCTCCTTTGCGACGCGGTGGGATGCCACAAGCTACCCCGGAGGTTTTTCAAAGAGCTGAGGGAGGCTGGGGGCAAGACGGCCGAGTACTTGCCCTCCTGGATCAGGTGGATCAACCCCCGAATCAACAACCGCAATCACCGTAAGTTGCTCATCGTGGACGGCGAAATGGGCATCTGCAGCGGCTTCAACGTCGGCATCGAGTACACCGGCCGAGGGCGGTTTGGTCCCTGGCGGGACGACGCCGTGGTCATGCGGGGCGGGGCGGCAATCACGCTCGAGGCGCG
>DUKU01000136.1:0-1355 GCA_013329135.1 Thermoplasmata archaeon | reverse complement strand
CGGATGGCCGAGGCAAGAGCCCGGTGCAGATCGTCTCCGGGGGGCCAGACACGGAGCACAGCCCGATCAAACTGCACTATGTGAAGATGATTGCCTCGGCAACGAAGAAAATCTATATCCAGACGCCCTACTTCGTGCCGGAAGAATCCATCCTTGCCGCCCTGGAGATGGCAGCGCAGTCGGGGGTGGAGGTCCGCCTCATGATCCCTTGCAAGCCGGACCACCCGTTCGTGTTCTGGGCATCCACCTTCAACGCGGCCTACCTGCTGAAATCCGGGGTTCTCGTGTACAAGTTCAATCCTGGCTTCATCCACGCCAAGATATGCGTTATCGATGACCAAGTGGCTAGCGTGGGCAGCGCCAACTTCGATATGCGCAGCTTCGAGCTGAACTTCGAGACCAACGCGGTCATCTACGACGCCGTGTTGGCTAAGACCATCGGGGAGAAGTTCCTCAGGGACGTCGCCGAGCACAGCGACCAGATGACCCTGAAGGAGTATTCCGCCCGGGGCACCTTGGTCAAGCTCAAGGAGGCGGTCGCGCGCCTCTACACCCCGATCGCCTGACTACTCCGGCTTGTCCTTCTCCCGCTGATCCCGCAACCCGCGGATGTAGTGCTTCAGACGGGGGGCGTTCTGCTGGTAGTTGATGGCCACACCAGGCAGGAGGTAACGGCTGTGCTTGGTCATGACCACGATGCCGGTGGCGATCTTCTTCAGCCTGTGCTTCTCGTAGCCGATTACCGCGTTCCTGCGCAACGCCACTGCGTCGAGGAAGCCCTCCAGGGTGTCCTCGGGTGCGCATGTCACCACCCCACCTATATCGGAAAGCAGGTGGCCGTCCGTTCCCCCGGTGAAGGACAGGTTCCTCTCCTCCGCCAACCTCATGGCTTTGACGTTCAGCGAGTGGGTCATGCTCCCGCAAATCACCTCGAGGCCGTCGAAGCGCTTCATAGTCTCAGGCGGGAGGTACTTGCCCTCGATGCACTTCTGCAGCCCCTTGTTGAAGAGCAGGTAGCCATAGGGGTGGGCGGCGATGGTGACGCAGCTGTAGCTCTCGGCCCGGTCGATGATCTCCTGCGTGCCGAGCTTGATGGCCAGCCAGGGGCTTCCCTGCCGATTCGGTTCGATATGTCGGCGGAAGAAGTCCTCTAGGTCCCTGGGCGAATAGAAATATGTGAGAATGTGAGGGCCGTCGAAGGCGCTCACCTCCATGCCCGGGACGATCAGCAGGTCACCCCTCTCCCGGAAGGCGTGCAGCGAGCCAGAGATGACGTTGTGATCTGTGACTGCCAGGCCAAACCCAGTACGCCTGGCTTTGGCGAGCACCTGGTGCACCTTGGCCTGGCCGTCCGA
>DUKU01000171.1:1599-14632 GCA_013329135.1 Thermoplasmata archaeon | reverse complement strand
GTCGTCCGGCTATCGGTGCTCGCCTCGTTCGGGGACGGTTCGGACACACAGTCCTTCGGACTGCATCTGGACGAGGGGGATGGTTTCGTCTTCGGGGCGAACGCCACAGTCGCATTGACATCGTACCAGGACGGCGCGAGGATGACATACATCGGCGCGGCCCCCTCCTCATTGGAGGTCGATGGCGCTTTCGCGGATTGGCAGTACTTGTTCATGACCGAGGACCCGCTGGGGGATGTCGTCATGAACGGCACTGGCCCGTTCGTCAACGGCGATGTGGACCTTGTATCCACAGCCACGTGGGCCTCCAGCCTCACAGCTTACTTCTACATGTCCGTGGACGGGATGATGCTGGGCGGGTCGAGCGTCCCCGGCACACTTGTCCGCTGGGAGGAACCGCCGGAGCCGAGCGGGTCCATGCCCAACATGACCGAGGAGAAGCATCTGTTCGGAGCGGACTTCGCATACGCATTCATCGACCTGGACGGCAACGAGTCGACTGGATTCAGGATCGGAGGCGCGGAGTCAGCGGTCACGGTCGCGGGCGAGGCAGGCACCATCATGGCCGCGAACGCGTATGCCTATATCAATGGCTCATGGCTCCTGGCCGGTCCAGTCCAGGCGGCCTCGGACGGTTACAGGCTCGAGGTCGGCGCCGCGTTAGAGGACCTCGGCATGAGCATGGACGAGGTGTACCGCATCACAATCATGGCGCAGGACTGGCGCGGTTCCGAGGATACGGCCGTCGCCGCACTGCCTGTCAGCGTGCTCTCGGGGTCGAGGGCCTTCGGCGGCATAATCATCAACGAGATATACTCCACCCAGCCTAGCTTGGTCAACGACTGGCTAGAGCTGTACAACACCGCGAGCTATCCCATCAACATCGCTGGTTGGACTCTGCGCGTGGATGGCGCCCTAAGGTTCACGTTTCCAAACTACACTATCCCGTCCGGGGGATTCTATGTCACGCCCTACCTGAGCTTCTCGAGGGGGACCACATACGCTCTATACAACAGCACAGGCGCACTGATTGATTCAATCAGTGTCCCGCTCTGGAACGCGAAGTCATACGGCCGTACTGGCACCCCCGATTCGGAGTACGATACATGGGCCTGGCTGGTCCCAACCCCTGGGGAGATCAACCAGGGCCAGATACCTATCCCAGAGTTCGGCGATGTCATAGCGCCGTTAGCGATAGTACCAATTATCTTCATCGTCATTAGGCGTACGCGGAGAGCACGCGAGAACGCACGAGGGGACTCGGAAGGGAATCATGATGGACGCACCTGAGACATCCGACGGCGGCTCGGAACGACAGAACGAGAGCATTTCGCTCACACACCTGCTGAGGCCCCTGGGGTCGCAATCCGAGGCCGTGAGGCCATTCATGCCTGTCCTGGGAGGCCCCCGGCTCTACCTGCTCCT
The DNA here is from genome assembly GCA_013329135.1 of Thermoplasmata archaeon. Lineage (GTDB taxonomy): Archaea > Thermoplasmatota > Thermoplasmata > UBA10834 > UBA10834 > UBA9653 > UBA9653 sp9653u. Next base: position 13,207 of record DUKU01000171.1, on the reverse strand, counting down.
CCTGTACGCGGCCGTAGTCATCGGCTCATCGGTCGAGTTCTTCATGAGCCAGGAGCTGTGGTACGGCAGCTGGGAGGTGTACAACACCTATGTGTTCATCGTCTCCGGTTTCTTCATCCTCATGGGCGTGGCCATGCTGTTCCTCACGACAGGGGAGGCCCCCGACGACGGCTTCAAGCTGCCACTCCCCAAGGCGCTGCTCTGGGTCATGGGTCTGATCCTGCTGGTCATCATGAGCATCGGCCTGGCGGGCCTGGGCTCCGGCATCGGCGGCTGGGCGGTCCTCCTGAGCGTGCTCCTGCTCACCGGCTTCATCATGATGGTTATGGGCATGAAGTCCATCGCCAACAAGGACGCCTTCTGGCTGGCCATCTACGGCTTCGGCGTGGTCATGATGGTCCTCATGCCGGTGCACGAGGCGTTCGACGTCGCCAGGAGCGAGCCTGGAGACTACCCATTCGGGTCGGGGCTGAACCTGCTCCTGCTCGCCGTGGGCATGTCCGCCTCTCTCCTGTCCTTGCAGTTCTTGAGGACGAGGGACGGATACCTGGGCGCGTGGCTCATAGGCGCGATGGCTCTGTTCCTGATCGCGTTCCACGAGCAGGCGGGCATAGTCGCCTCGGGCAACTACGAGCCCTACGACAGCGGCCTGGCCCTCATAGGCATCGTGTTCTCGTTCCTGCCGCTGTTTCTGTACCTCTGGAAGGAGAAGGAGTACCTGTCCATATGGTCCAAATTGCGCAGGGCGAACCACCTCATGCAAACGGGCGACTTCCCCGGCGCGCTGGTCCATGCGGACGCGGCGGTCCAGGAGAGCTCCGCTGGAGGGGTCTCGCACAAGTTCTCGCTGCCCTGGAACGTCAAGGGCGACGTCCTCTATCACATGAAGGAATACTCGAAGGCCAAGACGAACTACGACCTCGCGCTCGAGATAGACCCTGAGGACAGCACCACATGGTGCCACCTGGGCAACATGTACGCGTTCGAGGGCAAGCGCGCGCTCGCGCTCAGCGCCTACGACAGGGCGATCCAGGCAGACCAGAAGAACGCCATCCCCTGGAACAACAAGGGTGCGGTCTTCAGCACCCTCGACTGGCCAGAGGAGGCGCTCGCGTGCTTCAACAGGGCCGTCGCGCTCGACCCGAGGGACTTCGACGCGTACATGAACCTCGCGAAGACCTGTGTCAGGCTCGGCAGGAGCGACGATGCCGTCATGAACTACCAGAAGGCCCTCGAGGTCAAACCCAAGAGCAAGCTGGCCAAGGAGGGCCTGCAGAGGGAGTTCTACAAGGGCATGTGCCTCGACCAGATACGTGGCTGGGAAGCCATGGGCCTCGACACGGCGCATCTGAGGAACCTCCTGAAGCAGGACCCATCTGACTTCGACCAGACCTCGAAGGAGTATCTGTCGAGCATAGTGGAGCAGAGGACGCAGCTGGTGATCGGCGGTGGTCAGGACAAGTTCGATGTCAACGCCGCCATCAAGGCCGTCCTCAATGTCACGGCGGAGAAGGGCGCGACACTCGAGCGCATCATGAAGGAGACCAACCTCACGAGCGAGCAACTCGTGCTCCCGATGGCGCTTCTGATGAAGACCGAGCGCCTGCACTTCAAGAGGTCGGGCACGCACGATGTCTATGTGTCCCAGGGTAAGGCCCCCGAGAAGCCTGAGATACCGCCGCCCGAGGAGCCGCCCAAGAGGAAGCTGCATCATAAGACGGAGAGGCCGAAGCCGGAGGAGCTCGAGCCCACGGCATCGGTCCTGGTCTTCGGCCGACGGAAGAAGAAGCGGTGAACTCCACTGACATGGCCACGTGACATGTCCCGGGATGCTTTATCTACCTCATAATGCATCCACGGATGTCATAGGGGAAGTGGCTATCTGGGGATGCTGTCATTCGCCAGGTTCGCACTCGATTCGATAGTGAGGAACAGGCGCAGGACGCTGTATGCGATACTCGGGGTCACGCTCGCGGTCTCGCTTATCGCCGGGTCGCTGATAGCGATTGATTCTGCCTCATTCGGGCTCCTGAGGGAGCGACTCGACGGACTCCCTGTCGACTTCTACGGACAGAGCTACGCCGGCGACCTATCGAGCATCGACGTCGAGCGCTACGAGGAAGTGACGGACAGGCTCCTCACCGTTGACGGAGTCCAGGAAGTGTCGTACGTCGTGAGCTGCTCCGGTTGGGCCCTCCTGAACAGTGATGGAGTCATGTACCAAGGGGATCCGTACTACTGGTATCCGTCCGGCAGCTTCGTGTTCCTCCCTTCGGATTCCTCGGTCATACTCGACCGGTACAAGATCGAAGGAGAGGCTCCGTCCCCGGGCACAGTCGCAATCCCTTCATCCGTCGCGACGGCACTGGACCTCTCCGTCGGCGCCCCGCTCATATGCAGCTACCAGGTCTCCGTGTACGACGAAGTCAACTTCACCTATGTCTATTCCTACGTGAACATCTCCCTCGAGGTCTCTCAGATCTGGACCCAGGAAGGAGTCACCGAGGATTACTGGCAGTGGTGGTACTCGGAGGCGCAGGGCGTGGGGGACGTGCAACTTGGTGGCGTCTACAACCCTGTCGTGATGCCGATGGAGAGCGCGTCGATGGTCGTGGACCCGGTTTCCGAGGTGACGCTGTTGTCATGCCCCGAGACATACCTCGTGTGGGTCGACAGGGGCGAGTACGCGAACATCGTGAACATCGCTTTGTCGATTGACAGACTCGAGACCCTGAACGGCCGGCTGGAGCGGGCCGCCAGTGAGGTGAGCGCTCGGTTCAGTTGCCCCGTCGTCCAGGTGCTGTTCGATCTCGGGTCCGACCTTTCACAGAAGAAACTCGCATTCATCGGCCTATCGCTGCCCGTGGTCGTCCTCGGAGTGTATCTGTCGGTCGTGGGCGTCGAGATGGGCATGACGGAGAGACGACGTGAGATCGGCGTCCTGAAATCTAGGGGTGCGGGGAACGGCCAGATATTCGCCTCTCTTGTGATGGAGTCCATGTTACTCGGCGCAGTGGCCGGCTTCTTGGGCCTCGCGACCGGCTTCCTGATCAGCAGGTTCCTTCTGGTGCCGATGTCAACCCTCTACGAGTCCGAAGCCGTCTCTACGGCCACGACCTCCTTCTTCATCTCACACATGACCATCGCAGTCGTGGTGCTCTTCGGCATCCTTCTGATGCTGCTGAGTTCGTACAAACCGATGAGGCGCGCATCGAGGATGGCAGTCGCCGAGGCCCTGCACCAGTACACCCCGAAGACGGTCAAGGTGGAATACAGGTCTCGATACGATATCGCCGCGCTCGTGTTCGTGGGATACAGTATCGCCTGCGTGTTCTGGCTCCGCCAAGCCGCACCTTACTGGAGTGGCGGCTCATTCGTGGCATACCTCCTCTTCAGCGTGACCGTCATCGCTGGCAGTTCCTTCGTTCCGGCCATCCCGTTCCTCCTCTCCGTGAGCATCATACGGCTGGTCACGCGCGGTTCTAGGAGGCTCTACACGCGTTTCTCGTGGATAGTCAGTCGGTGGACGAAGGAGCTCCACTACATCGTCGAGAAGAACATCGCCCGCAACCCCAAGAGGGCGTCCAACATCGGGATCATAGTGTCGCTCGCGGTAGCGTTCGGCCTGTTCGTATCCATCACGATGGAATCGGAGTTGGCGCACGCGGAGAAGGTCGTGCTGTACGAAGTGGGCGCCGACATCAGGTATAATGGCTATTGCAGATACAACGAGACCGGTTTCTACGACGTCGATTACTCGGTTCTGGGGACGATGGATTCGGTCGACGGTGTCGACAAGTCGGTCATGGTCCGCGAGCAGTCTGTGAATGCAGAACACAGCTACGCTTCCATGGCCATCTTCGACACGGAAGCGTTCGCCGACCTGATTGAGATTGGTTCTGGGTGGTACGTCGGAGACGGCTCCCACGACATCACCGATCTCGGTGAGAACGGGACCGTGTTCATCAACGAGGATTTCGCGGACGCGAACTATCTCGTCGTGGGCGATACGATCGAGGCGTCCATGGACGTGTATCCGGACCATGACTCCGTGGGAATCACCGTGTCCGCAGAGCTTCGGGTTGTAGGCGTGCTCAAGCAACTGCCGGGCATGAGCAACAATCTCTACGTGGACAGTGACACACTGTCTTTCATAGAACCCGATTGGTACGGTGGTTACAACATAATCAGGTTCTTCGTGATGGTCGAAGAAGGTGCGGACCCCTCAGAGGTCGCAGACGGTGTGCTCGCCTGGGGCAGTTCGGCCGGACTCGAAGGATGGGTCGAGGTGACGGAGGAGAGGCTCGAGGAGGCGATGGCGGCTCCTGAGTTCAGGACTCTGCGCGACTTCCTGTACATGGAGTACGCTCTCTCCATCGTGATGCTGACCTGCGGCGTGGGCCTAGTTCTCTTCGTCACGGTCTGGGATAGACGGAACGAGCTCGCCTGCATACTGGCCAGGGGTTCGTCGCCCGAGCAGATGAGACGGATCCTGATGGGTGAGTCGATTTCTCTTATGACGCTCGGCATGGTCGTGGGCTCGTCGGCGGGCCTGCTCTCCGCATACCTGTACGGCGTGCTCATGGATGGGTTCAACAGCTCGGAGATCCCGCACGATCTCGTGTTTTCGTGGATAAGCTGGGTGGTGGTCCTGTCAGCCATCGCCTCGTTCATGCTCGCGTCCTTCCTCGCAACTTACAACGCAGGGAGGATCAAGCTCGCGGAGGCGCTCAGGATAAGAGGTGGATGATGTGGCGGACATCGTGGTCAAGGACCTGATCAAGGTCTACAAGACCGGCAAGTCTGAGGTCATAGCCCTCAGGGGACTGGACTGCTCGATGAAGGGCAACACGATACAGGCGATCATGGGTCCTTCGGGGTGCGGGAAGACGACCCTGCTCAATATTATCGGCGGCCTTGACCGGCCAACTGCCGGCTCGGTCAGGATCGGGGACGAGAACGTCGTGGACTTCACGGACGACGAGTTGGTGAGGCACAGGCGCGAGACGGTCGGGATCGTCTTCCAGTTCTTCAACCTCGTCCCGACACTCACGGCCAGAGAGAACATAGAGCTCCCCATGCGCCTGGCGAAGAGGGACTCGAAGGAGATGAAAGCCAGGACGGACGAACTCTTGTCGCTCGTGGGTATGCAGGACCGGGCGAAGCACAAGCCTGACGCGCTCTCGGGCGGGGAACAGCAGAGGATAGGCCTGGCGACCGCCTTGGCCAATGACCCGCCCATACTGCTCGCGGATGAGCCGACGGGCGAGCTCGATTCAGAGACCGGACATCAGATATTGATGCTCTTCAGGAAATTGAGGGACGAGTTCGGGAAGACCGTGATCATCGTCACGCACGACCAGCGCATCGGGCAGATAGCCGACTCGGTGATGATGATAGTGGACGGCAGGATAACAGAGGAGATGTCCGGGAAGGAGTTCCACGACAGGAACCTGGACTCCACTAGATCTCGATCTTCCCCTTCTTGAGGAGTATCTGGAGCGCTTCATCGGCGACCTTGTCCTTCTTCTCCTTGTCGTCGAGCGCTTTGCGGGTGGCGAGGTTGACGTCCCTGATGGCGTTCCTCTCCTCCCAGACCTCGGCCCGTTTCTGGTCCTTGATCTCGATGACCTTGCCGCGGAGTTCCATGGCCTTCTGATGGACAGCGTCCGCGTCCTCCCTGAGCTTCAGGAACTCCTCGTGCTTCTTGTTCGCGGTCGCGGCGAGCACGCCTATGTCCTTCGCGTGCACCTGGGCTTCCTCGTGGAACTTGTGCTGCTCCTCAGACAGACGCACGACCTCCTCGTGTTCCTTATCCGCCTGCCTGAAAAAGGCGTCTATGCTCGCGTCGATGTTCTTGACCTCCTTCTGGACCTTGTCCTGCTCCATCAGTATCTTCTTGAGCCTCTGGAGGTCGGTCGCGCGCGCCTTGATCTTGTCTAGGAGCTCCCTCTCCTCGGTCAGCTTCACCGGCACGGTCTGCTGTCTCATCTCCATGCCCTTGATGTCAGCCTCTATGACCCTGATCTCAGTCTTGAGGTCGCCCATTGGAGTTCCCTTGAGCTTCCTCTTGAACTCGATGAGCTCCTTGGCCTTGCCCTGGAGCTCGTCCCTCTTCTTCTTGTGGACCCTCATCTCGGCGACGGCCGCGTCCCTCTTGTCGCGGGCGGTCCTCATCGGCTCCTGCAGCTCCTTCTTCTTGTCGTGCAGTGAGTCTCTCTCCGACCTTGCCGCTGCGGCCTGCTCGTTTATCTCGTCACGCTTGTTCAAAAGAGCTCTGAACTTGAGCTCCGCACTCTCGAGCTCGCTTATCTTCTTCTTCTTGTTAGCCGTTGACATTCTCTTCGTCGTCATTCAGACTCGCCAGGCCGGATGATTCTCATGGGATAATGGCATCGGGTTATAAGACTTATGACTTGGCGGGCGAAGGATTCAAGACTCGTTCCAGACATACCAATGGTGCCGTGCGTTCCTGGGGGCGCGATCCGAGTGGAATGGTGTTCGAAGGGCAGGGAGATTATACGACCGGAGATGACGGCCGTCGACCTCCCAGTGGACAAGGCGATCATTTGTTTTACCGAGGGGTTCTATCCGCGTCTGGTGAAGTGTTTCGGGCTGTCGGATGCGAAGCGCGCGCCACACATCAGCGCATGCCACAGGGGCAGGCTGGGCAAGCATGTGGCGCTGTACAAGTCGGAGGTCGGCGCGCCCGCGGTGGCGATGGCCATGGAGGTCATGATAGCGTCGGGCGTCCGGCGGATACTCATGCTAGGCCTCGCTGGTTCGCTGGTATCCTCGTGCCAGATAGGCTCAATCGTAATCCCTACATGGGGTGTCAGGGAGGAGGGGACGTCATATCACTACATACGTTCGAACGTTCGCCCAAAACCCTCGGCCGCCTTCGTGAAGGAGCTTGTCGCAGGCCTTTCGGACCTCGAGCCGAGGCTCGGCGGGGTTTGGAGCACGGATGCCCCGTACAGGGAGACGGTCGCTAAGGTTAAGGAATATGCGGGTAGGGGTGTGCTGGCCGTCGACATGGAGACCACGGCCATGATGGCAGTCGCGATGCGCAGGAAGGCCGAGTTCGCTGCGGTCCTCACCATATCCGATTCCGTCTATGGTGCCGATTGGGACCCCGCGTTTGGCACCAGGAGACTCAATCGCGCCCGAGACCTGGTCTGTGAGAAGGCGTCCCAGGTCATGCTGGGTTGACTGCGGAGATCACTCGTCGAACGGGGTCGTGATGCCAAGGCCCGGAGCACCCGGTGCCCGCAGCCTCCCGTCAGTGAACTCGAGCCGCGAAGACGGGTCGTCTATGATGTTGAAGTGCGAGTCGAGGTCCGCGTACTTGATGTTGTCCGAGCTCAGCACGAAGTGGAGTCCAGCGGCTATCGACAGCTGTATCTCTCCCATGCAGCCCACCATGGTGCCTATCCCCGCCTCGGCCGCGAGTTTGTTGATCGTGATGGCGTCGTGTATCCCAGCGCTCTTCATCAGCTTGATGTTGATGAGGTCGACCGCCCGGTCCCTGATGACCCGCTTCGCGTCCGCGACATCCTTGACGCACTCATCGGCCATGATCGGCACCGGGCTCCTGTCCTTGACCTTCTTCAGGCCGGCATAGTCCTCGGCCTTCACGGGCTGCTCGACCAGGACCACATCGATGGTCTTCATCGCCTCGCAGAATCTGACCGCCTGTTCCACGGAATAGCCCTGGTTCGCGTCCACCCTCAGCTGCACTTTGGGTCCGACCGCGTTCCTCACGGCCGCGACACGCCTGACGTCGTCATCGAGGTCCAGGCCCACCTTGATCTTGAGTGCCCTGAACCCCTCTTTGTAGTGCTTCCTTGCGCGCTTGACCGTGACCTCCTTCGACTCGATGCCGATGGTCATGTCCGTGAGCACGCTGTCCCCTCTGGTCCCGCCCAGGTACTTGTGGAGTGGTTTCCTCTCCCTTTTGCTCAACAGGTCGTAGATTGCGATGTCCACCGCCGCCTTTGCGGCCGTGTTCCCCGGAGCGATCGCGTCCAGCCTCCGGTGCACGCCAGATAGGTCGCCCTCGTCCGTGCCGACGATCTTCTTCGGCACTTTGGCCAGGAACCCCTCGACCGTTTTGACGGTCTCGTGGGTCACGTCGCTGGGGGATGCACTCCCGATCCCGAAATCGTCGCCCGCCACGATCTTCACCATGATGTTCTCTGCGGTGTCGGAGCATCCAGTGGCTATCCTGAAGCTGCACCTGCGCTTGCTGATGAATGTCCTTGTCTCCACGGAGTCTATCGTGTTCTTCGCCCCCTCTGTAGAAGCTTGACCGCGTTGATGTCCTTCTTGAGCCCGATGTTGTGTGCCACAGGGGCGCACTTGGTCCTCAGGAGATACGCGATGGGCGCGAGGTCCGTCTCGGAGAGCGACTCGAAGTTGGCCATGCCCTTCGCGATGACGAGGTCCTTCTCCCTGAGCATGTCCCCGAAGTCCCCGTCCATGGACGGAAGGTCGATGCCTACCGCGAACCCGGGTGCCTCGACGATCTCATCGACCAGCTTCTCGAGTCCCAGTCCATCGATGTCCATCTTCGTCACATCCGTGAGGATTGGCTCCTCCTTCAGCACGAGCGTGACCCGTGCCCCGAGCTTCTTGAGCTCCTTCAGGACGAGCCTGTCGAACACGATCTCCCCGCAGTTGTCAACGAGGTACGCGACATCCGCACCCTTCTTCAGGAGCTTCCTCACCTTGGGCGTGTCATCATGCCCGAGCCCCTCATCCAGGAGATTCTTGAACTCCTTCTTGAGGCTCGCTGGATGGTCGAACCCGGTGCCGATGCCGAAGTCCATCACATTCCCAACGACCGCGCACAGGAAGGACGTCTTCAGCTTGTCCGTGGACCTTGCCACGAGCCTTTCTGCGGATGGGTACAACTCGAGCGCGACCTCGTTGCTCTTCGCCTTGAGCTCCTTGTAAGGGTCACCGTCCCCTAGCCGGTCGTACACGCCCTTGTGCACCTCGGTCGCGACGGTCGCGGAGCAGACATCGTCTCCGAACAGTCTGCCGAGCGCGGCCGAGGCGTATTTGACCGTCTCGACCGACTTGGACGGGTCTACTTCCATGGTCTCGAACAACACCCTTCTGATAAGGCAGGGGACGCACTCGGGACTCATCCTCATGGTGAGGCGTGAATCCCACTTTACGGATATAACACGTCTGGAACTACCCCAGGCACCTCAGATTGATATGGCACGGAGTCGTTCATATCATAGGTCTCGGAGAGGAGACGAAATGTCCGTCGTAATCCGCAAGATGAAGGTCGAGGACATCCCCGATGTCAAGAAGGTCGACCTGCTCTCGTTCGGGGCTTTGGTGGAGACGAGGTACCCTGACATCAAGACCATCACCGCGAGGACCGACGACAGCATCCTGTCCTTCATGCGTTCGGACCCGGACGGCGCGATAGTCGCCGTAGACGAGTTCGCTGGCATCATCGGCCTGTCATTCTCCCATGTCTGGGGCAAGACCGGCTGGGCGGGCCCGATATCCGTCCTGCCCCCGTACCAGGGGAAGGGCGTGGGCAAGGAGCTCGTCAAGCGCTCGCTAGAGTATCTGGACGTCAGAGGCTGTTCCGACATAGGCCTCGAGACCATGCCGGAGAGCCAGGTCAACATGGGCATGTACCTGAGGATAGGCCTCACGCCGGCCGGGCTCGTGCTCATCATGGGTCGAGGGTTGGCCGAAGCGGACCCGCCGGATGAGTCGGTCACGGACGATGTCATGGTGGAGAAATTCTCGGAGAGCAGGGCCAAGGAGGATATCCTGTCCAAGATCCGGAAGCTCTCGGACGCGCTCCAGCCGGGCCTGGACTATTCGCCGGAGGTCGTCGCCACCCAGGATTATCTCTCGGGAGAGACCCTCATAGCCACGAGCGGGAACCGGCTCGTCGGGTTCTCCATCGTGCACACACATCCTCGCAGGGAGGGGATGCAGAACGCGGTCGTCAAGGCACTCGTCATCTCCCCGTCTGCTGGGGACCTGCCCCTCGAGCCGCTCCTGGCCGCGTCCGAGCTCTTGGCGCTCGATGACAGGTCCGCCGAGATATCCATTCCGGTGCCGTCGGTGTGCTCACGCGCGGTGGATGTGATGTTCTCCCGGGGATACCAGGTCGCGCAGACCTACGAGCGCATGATGTGGCTCGGCTCGTCCGGCATGTCGGAGCGGGAGTACAACCTCTGCTCGTGGTCCGGCTGAGTCACTTCAGGATGCCCAGATGCCCCAGCTTCTCGGGCAGATAGGTGTCCGTGACGTAGTCCAGACCGTACTTCGCGAGGGCCTGCTGCTCCGCCTTCTTGCCTATCTCGAGCATCAGGTCTATCTCGTGCTTCCAGAACTCGTCCTTGAACCTCGGGTCGGTCTTCTCCGCGTTCAGCGCCTGGATGTCCTTATCGTTGAGCTTGTCCGTCGGCAGCTCGTAGTTGAGTATGTCCGATGCGGTGATGCCCACGAACTCCGCCGTGGGCGTCGCGAGGTACTCGGATATGTGCGCGGTCTTGATGGCGCCATACGCTATGGATGCGTGTATCCTGAAACTCCACGGGTCCCCATCGGTGAATGTGACGACTGGCAGCTTCATCTCCTCGTTCATGCGCTTGATGAACCTGCGCGTGCTCCGCGCCGGCTGCCCCTTCAGATGCACGATGACCGCGTGCGCGTCCTCGTCGAACTTGTTCTCGACCAGACGGTCGAACATACCGCCGGTCTCGATGGCTATGATGAAGTCCGCGTCGCAGTCGACGAACTCTATCTTCTCCTTCTCGACGTTGTACGGCACCCCGTACCCGGAATCGCCGACATCGTCCCTGCAGTTGATCTTCTTCTTCTTGCCCTTCCTGTCGGTCTCCTGGATCGTGATGTTGCCCATGACCCTCGCGCCGTCCTCCTCGGGCCTGAGCTTGAAATCCTCCCTCATGCAGCCTGTGATGATCTCGAGGTCCTCGGCGAGCATGTTGGACTCGTCCTGGGCGGAGAACTTCGCCTTGGGCCAGCCCTCCGATATGTAGTACATCTCCCTCAGGGTCGAGCTCTTGCTGGCCTTGATCATGTCCTCGATGAACTCGAGCATGTACATCGTGCGGAGGAGCATCTGAGCGCCCGTGAGCTTCTTCGCGGACCTCGCGCCCATGGCCTTGCCGTACTTCCACACGGACGATTTGTTGTCGAACCTGATGTTGCTCTTGGTCCTGAGGGGTATCATCATCTTCGGGATCTTGCCGCCGTCCAATTGGTCGTAGACCTCCTGGGCGATGTCCGTGAGCTTGTCGACGGCGTTCTGGTGCCTCTCGCTATTCTTCATCCTTGATCACCTCCGTCCCCTCGTCGTAGTCGACCACGCCCTCTTCGCCCTCCTCCGGTGCTGCTGCCTCATCCTCCACCGGGAGCTCGCCCGTGATCTTCAGGTGCTCCAGGTCCCAGTCCCCTGGGAGGACGTCCACGCCTATGACAGAGGCGGGGTCTATGCCGCTGACATACACCTCGTTCTCGTCGTACTCCTCCTGGGTCAGCCCCACGATGGTGAACTTCATCTGGAAGACCTCGGTCGACGCGATCCTCTTGATGTCCCACA
>DUKU01000171.1:0-1518 GCA_013329135.1 Thermoplasmata archaeon | reverse complement strand
GTTGATGTCCCATGTGACCTTGTTGCCCTCCCGGACCTCGAGCGGCTCGAGCGCGAGGCTCTTGGGGTCTATCTTGTCGAACGGGACCACCATGTGCAGGTGGAAGCCCTGGGACTTGGGCGTGTAGTTGTAGACCGTCACGAGGACGTGGTGTTTCTTCTTGTCGAAGGTGACCTCGTCGTCTATCCACACGACGTTCATGATCTTGGTGATGGTGCCAGCGAGCTTCGGGACCGGCTTGCCCACGATCTTCGCGCTCTTCTCGGCGATCATGGGTATGATGTCCTGGACGATCTCGAACTTGACCCTGGCCTTGCTCTTCTTCTCGGCCTTGTTCAGATGGGTCTTGAGGCGTCTCGCGCACGCCTTGAGGGCGAGCTCGATCTCCTCCTTGATCTCGGGTATGTTCGCGACCGCCTCCTTGGACTCGGACGTGAACGGTATCTTGGTCGAGGCGAGGTGGACCATGATGATCGCGGGTCCGAAGGGTATGCCGTGGCCGCCCCTCTGCTCGAGCCCGTACCTCCTCCAGTCCACGTTCTCTATGGCCTGCGTCGTCGCGCAAGCGCCCTGCTGGTACATCAGAGGCACGCGGTTCGCGAACCTCAGTATCTGGACGGGTTCCTCCTTGCTCAGTTGCCCGCCGTAGACTATCCCGACCTCGACTATGAACGGGTTGCCTCCGAACACCTTCGGCTCCCTCGTGACGGGAGGCGCGTAGAAGTCCGCCTTCACTTCGCCCAGGACGTTCTTGAGCCCCTTGCGGATGAGGAGGTCCCCGATGGGGGACAGGCAGTCCGTCTCCGGGGCCATGATCTTGACCTTCTTGATCGCATCCAGGATCCCTCCGGCCTGCTCGAGCGTGAGCTTGCTCGGCCTCTGCTCGGGCGGCACGCCCGCGAGGTCGCAAATCTCCTTCGCGACCCTGTTGGATATCCTGGAGAACTCGGAGTTCAGGAAGCTGGTCATCCTGAGCGCTTCGGTGTACTTCGCCATGCTCAGGAGCTCGCCCAGCTCGACCCCCTCGGGGTGTGGCATCACCGGTCTCGTCGGCGGTGGGACCTTGTCCGATGCGCGTTCGAACACGATGGGCGCGCCGTCGGGTGGAACGTATGTGATCTTGGCGTGCGGGTTCACGATCGCGGTGCCCTTGAGGTACTCGAACACGGACTGCTTCCCGCCTATGTACTTGCCCTTCAGGTGTACCTGGACGCTGGTCCCGTGCTCCCTGTCCCAGATGACCCTGTCCTCCCGGAGCCTGTCGGGCCTGTTCTTCTTGGTGTCCAGGATGAGGTCGCACTCGTAGGCCGTGTCCTCGTCCGATATCTTGGACCTGACCGTCGTCGCCTTGCCGGTCGTGAGCTGGCCGTACATGACCACGGCCGAGACCCCTATCCCCTGCTGCCCCCTCCTCTGCGCCCTAGTGTGGAACCTGGAACCGTACAGGAGCCTCGCGAACACGTTCGGCACCTGGGCCTTCACGATCCCGGGGCCGTTGTCCTCGACCGTGAGCTTGTA
>DUKU01000052.1 GCA_013329135.1 Thermoplasmata archaeon | reverse complement strand
ATAACCGATGTGACGGGAGAGCTCGCTGCCAGGGCAGGCGCGGACATCCTTGCGGCCGGCACGTATGTGTTCAAGGCCAAGGACATGAGGGCCGCGATAGAGAAACTGAGGGCGTCCGGAAGGTCAAAGGATTAATAGGGCGCTTGCCTTCACGGAGCGTGACCACACATGGCTGACGGAATATCCGGGCATCCGATACTCGCATACCTGACATTCGCGATGCCAGCGATACTGCTGGTCTTGGGGCTCGTCTTCCACGCGAGCGTGTTCCTCATCATCATGACCATCCTATGGCTCGGGATCGGTTTCACGGTGTTGTACCTGCCTCTGGCGAGCGACGACGGCTCGAGGACCTGAAATTGTTATAACGCACGACGATGTTGCCTGCGGCAGCGACCGCGTGGTATCCATGGGAGTCGACATATCCGACCTTGTCAAGGGCAAACCCATCAGCATCGGGGATCTGTCCGGCAGGTCCGTCGCGATAGACGCCTTCAATACTCTGTATCAGTTCCTTTCGAGCATACGGCAGCCGGATGGCACGCCGCTGAAGGACAGGGATGGCAGGGTGACCTCCCATCTCTCAGGCCTATTCTACAGGACCGCGAGCCTCCTCGAGACCGGGCTCATGCCCGTGTATGTGTTCGACGGGGTCCCCCCTGAGCTTAAGAGGAAGACCATCGAGGCGAGGATCGCCGTGAGGCGAGAAGCGGAGGCTGAGTGGAAGAAGGCCGCCGCCGAGGGCGACTTGAAGAGGGCCCTTTCGATGGCCTCGAGGTCCTCGAGACTCGATCACGACATGGTCGGCGAGTCGAAGGCGCTCCTCGACGCGCTCGGCGTCCCCTGGGTCGTCGCCCCTGGGGAGGGGGAGGCGCAGATGAGCAGGATGGTCTCCGACGGGCGCGTGTGGGCGGGCGCATCTCAAGACTACGACGCCCTCCTGTTCGGCACCACCAACCTCGTCAGGAACCTGACTCTCGCGGGCAAGCGCAGGCTACCATCAGGGAAGACCCAGGAGGTCGTGCCTGAGATCGTGTCCCTGGGAGATGTGCTGTCCGCACTAGGGATAACGAGGCCGCAGCTCGTGGACATCGCGATCCTCATAGGCACTGACTTCAACGACGGCGTCCGGAGTATCGGCCCGAAGCGGGCCCTGGCAGCCATAAGAAGAGCCGGGTCGTTGGAGAAGCTCTCGGAGGAGGGGAAGGTCGCCGTGCCAGAGGAATACGTCGAGGTCCGACGCATATTCCTGGAGCCCGAGACGGTCACAGACTACCGACTCGACTGGAAGAGGCCGGACGCTGAACAGGTCCGGAGGATCATGTGCGATGAGCACGGGTTCTCGGTGGACAGGGTCGACGCGGCACTATCCAGGCTGAGCCCGAAAGGGGCATCTGCAGAGCAGTTCAGGCTCGACAAGTGGTCATGAGCGCATACCGAGACACCCTCTGGACATGGACGAAGTCCGATTCCCAGCGCACTATCTTTAAAATACCTCCCATCAATATGGTCTAAAGGACGATTTGTCATGCGTCAAGTAGACGAGAATTACTCCCCCGTCCAGCTGGAGAAAGAGGTTCGGACGCAGTGGGACCGTATTCGCATCTACGAGAAGGTCAAGAAGGCCCACGAGAACGACAAGCCATACTACTTCCTGGACGGGCCTCCTTACACGACCGGATCAATTCACATAGGCACCGCGTGGAACAAGGTGCTCAAGGACACGTACATACGCTACAGGCGGATGCACGGGCTCCAGGTGAGAGACCAACCTGGATACGACATGCATGGCCTGCCCATCGAGGTCAAGGTCGAGCAGTCTCTTGGCATCAAGAGCAAGAAGGAGATCGAGACCCGCGGGATAGACCAGTTCGTGTCTACCTGCAGGGAGTTCGCTACCAATTTCAAATCGAAGATGACGGAGGAGTTCAAGCTCCTGGGCGTCTGGATGGACTGGGACAACCCGTACCTGACGGTGAACCCGTCGTATGTGGCATCCGTCTGGTGGACTCTGAAGCAGGCGCACGACAAGAAGCTCCTGACGACAGACCTCAGGGTGTTGCCATGGTGCCCCAGGTGCGAGACCGCCCTCGCAGAGGCGGAGATAGAGTACTGGGACGAGACCGACCCATCGATATACGTCAGGTTCCCGATCGAAGGTAGGTCCGGCGAATCCCTCCTCATATGGACCACGACCCCGTGGACCATCCCAGGGAACCTCGCGGCGGCCGTGCACCCTGACCTGACCTATGCCAAGGTGTGGGTGAAGAGGGGCGCGGCGGAAGAGACCCTGATATTCCTGGAGGAGAAGGTCGAGGAGGTCAGGAACATCGCCGGCGTCGAGGACATGAAGATCCTGGAGACGATGAAGGGAACCGACCTCATCGGCATCCATTACACGCACCCGCTCGCGGACATCGTGCCACACCAGCAGCAGGTCCAGGGAGAGTGGGTGCATGCGGTCCTGCCTTCGGATACGGTCACAGCAGAGAGCACGGGCATCGTGCACATAGCTCCTGGCCATGGCCCTGAGGACTTCGACATAGGTGTGGCGCACGACCTCGAGCCGTTCTCACCGGTCGACGAGTCCGGCACGTACACCGAGGAGGTCGGTGCGAGGTACGCCGGGCGGAACGTCAAGGAAGCAAGCAACCTCGTCGTATCCGACCTGGTCGACAGGGGCGCGATGTTCCACGAAGGCAGACTGACGCACAGGTACGGCCATTGCTGGAGATGCAAGAAGCCCGTCATATACAGGATCACGGAGCAGTGGTTCCTCAAGGTCACTGACATCAAGGCGGAGATGAACGCCGCCAATGACGGTGTGAAGTGGTACCCCGACTGGGCGGGAGCGAACAGGGAGAAGGACTGGATATCCAACGCCAGGGACTGGTGTATAAGCAGACAGAGGTACTGGGGCACACCGCTCCCGATCTGGCGCTGCGCATGCGGGAACGTCAAGGTCATTGCATCCGTCAACGAACTCAAGACCGGGTCAGGGTACGTCGAGGGCATGGATGTCCACAGGCCCTGGATAGACAAGATCACATTCCAGTGCGACAAGTGCGGGCAGACGATGAACAGGACGCCCGACGTGCTCGACGTCTGGTTCGACGCGGGCGTGTGCTCGTGGGCGTCGTTGGGATACCCTGCCGAGAAGAGCGAGTTCGACAAGTGGTGGCCTGGCGAATGGGTCACGGAGGCGCACGACCAGACGAGAGGATGGTTCTACTCACAGCTCGTGACTGGTGTCGTCGCCTTCGGCAAGGCGCCCTACAGGTCCGTGCTCATGCACGGATGGGCGTTGAACCCGCAGGGAGAAGCGATGTCCAAGAGCGAGGGCACAGCTGTCGACCCCATCGGAGTCATCAACACGCTCGGCGCGGACTCGCTCAGGTTCTATCTGCTCAAGGCGAACGCACCCTGGGAGGATGTGCTCTTCCAGCAGGAAGGCGTCAAGTCGGCCAACAGGACCCTGAACATCCTGTGGAACGTGTACAAGTTCTCCGTCCTCTACATGTCCATCGACAAGTTCGACCCCGCTTCGGTCAGACTCGACACGATGAAGGACGAACTCAGGGCCGAGGACAAATGGATGCTGTCGAGGGTGGAGACCCTCAAGAAGGAGTTCACGTCAGCCATGGAGGTGTACGAGGTCCACAGGGCCGCGAGGGCACTCGAGGACTTCATCGTCACCGACCTGTCCCGATGGTATGTGAAGCTCGTCAGAGACCGTCTCTGGAAGGAGGGGGACGACAG
>DUKU01000060.1 GCA_013329135.1 Thermoplasmata archaeon | reverse complement strand
ATGATGTTCGCGCCATCCAGGAGAGCTATGACGCATGAGAAGCCGCCGCTGTCGTCCACGACAGCGTATATGCCATTGATGGCCAGGTCCGCGCCGGGCTCTGTGTACCCTGACACAGTGACGGTTGGGGCCTCGGTCGTGAACCCGTCAGAAGGGCTCTCGATAGACAGGCTCGGGGGCGTCGAGTCCGGCGCGAGGTAGCGGTTCGACCAGACCCGATACCGGCTGCCATCATACTGAGACCATACGGCGACCGCGTCGCCTGACTGGTCGACTGCGACATCAGGGACATCGGCGTCTCCCGCGCCGAACTCGATCATCTCAGCATCGCCCCAGCCAGTCCCGACTACGTATCGGTTAGACCATATGCTGCCCAGGAGGCTGTCTCCCTGAAACCACACGGCAGTCACGTTGCCCGACGGGTCAACGGCCACCTGAGGGCTCCAAGCGTCCCATGTCTGAGCCTCGATGACTTCGGCGGCACCCCAGCCTTCTCCAGCCACGTATCGCTTGGACCAGAGGTTGAGTTCGCCACCCACATACTGAATCCACACGACGGTCGCGTTGCCCGATCCGTCGACGACCACCCGAGGCTCGTATACATTGCTGTCATCGTCGAGTTCGACCAACTCAGCAGTGCCCCAGCCCTCCCCGACGATATATCGGTTCGACCAGAGGCTCTCGCGAACGCCGTCGTGTTGAACCCACACGGAGACTGCGTCTCCTGAGCCGCTTACAGACACCTGGGGATACAGGACGTATCCGTCCTGGTCCTCGATCATCTCGGCCGTTCCCCAGCCAGTCCCGACAACGTATCGGTTGGACCAGATGTTGTCTCGGACGCCGTCGGATTGACGCCACACGGCAGTCGCGTTGCCCCGCATGTCAACGGCCACTTGGGGACCTTCGGCGTGCCAGGCACTGTCGGTCTGGGCCAGCTCGGGAGCGCCCCAGCCAGCTCCGGGAACGAATCGGTTCGACCATATGTTGTAGTGTGAGATGCCATCGTCTTGACACCACACGGCAATCGCGCTTCCGGACGAGTCAACAGCCACCCGAGGGTAGATCGTGGTCCTCTCGCTTGTCTCGATCATCTGGGCCGTCCCCCAGCCCTCACCGACGACGTATCGGTTCGACCAGACGTTGGGACCAGTCTCGTTCCATTGACACCACACGACGACGGCGTTACCCGATCCGTCGACGGCCACTAGTGGTTCATCGGCGTCTCCGCTGTTGTTGGTCTCAATCAGCTCTGCGGTTCCCCAGCCCTCCCTAACGACATATCGATTCGACCAGAGGCTGAGGGCATAGCCGTCATCTTGAGACCACACGGCGACCGCGTTGCCCAGCCCATCAACGGCCACTTGTGGATGGAAAGGATGGGTGGTGACCAGCTCGATGGGCAGGGCGTTCCCCCAGCCCTGAACCGGGTCGGCCCCCAGGCCGTCCAGGGAGACGGCGCTCACCGATATCAAACTCATAACAATGAACAAGCAGTATGCAACTGTCAACGTCCTCCTCATCCAGATTCCTCCATTCAGGGTCAGCGGGTCAACAGAGCTGGCAGTCGGATCCCCTTGGACCCCACACCCAATCGCAATCGCCTGTGATGAACCTTTGCGCCAGTAGCGCGTCCCAGGGGTTCGAACACCTTCCTAACGACCCCCCGGAAAAGGCCTGTTTCCGGAGCCAGTTATACTGGCTCCAGCGCGTGATAAGCTCGCATGAGATTGAGCCAGATATCGCCGTTCCGGTAGCCAGCATAAGCAAACTCTTATATATCGCACATCGTGATACATATCTGGGTCATGCCTGGACGGTGTGGCCAGAAGGACACACGGAGGGATGAACGAATGGTTATGGAGCCCATAAGTGTTGAGAAGGCCATGGAGATTGCGAAGAAGAAGGGCATAAAGCCCGGCCGCGTAAAGGGCACAAAGGGCGTGCAGTTCACAAAGGGCAGGAACCCGAGACTCGAGACCATCGACTGGGAGGAGTTCAAGGGAACCCTCGCCAAGAGGAAGCTGTCGGTCTTCGAGAGCGGCGGCTGGATGAAGATAATGAAGGCCAAGAAGGGCAAGAAGTAGATCCTACCCTTCAGACCTGACTTCGTCCAAACCCTTTAACAAACCCCACTTTTGATGATCATGTTACATGACGACATCGACAATGGTTCCATCCATATGGCTAGCGCACAGCGTTCATGGAAGGGATCAGCTAGGGCCGCTGGCCCGGGCTCACGGCTTCAGTCTGAACCCACACTTCTCGCAGAACATGACATCGCCTGAGACGCTCTGGCCGCACTGAGGGCACGCGCTCGCCGCCCACCCGTCCGGGGGCGGAGGCACATCCTGGGCAGGGGCCGTCGGCGCCTGCCACCGCGCCTGAACCGGCGCGGACGAGACGAGCGTGCGCTCGAACCCCGCGGGGGCGTTCAAGGTGACCGGCTTCCTGAACGAGGTCATGTTCACCGACACGACGCGCTTCGCCTCGGGGACGATGGAGACCGTCGCTGGGGCGCCGTCGATCAACAGGCCCTCGAGCTGCTTGCTCCTGGGGACCGAGAATGTCCCGACCTCCCAGCCGCGGGCGCCCGTCCACCTGGGCGTGGTACGCACATCGGTCACGGTGCCCTTCGCGAGCGCCTGAGCGACCGACCCCGAGCTCTTCCTGGCCTGGATAGCATAGCCAAGGCCCACGAAGGCGAAGAGCAGCGGCATCAGCATGGCGACGGGGTTGTCGACGAAGTTGATCATGATCGCCATCGCCATGGAGACGATGGACATGCCGATCGCGTTGGCCCTGAGAGGCCTTGGAATGGTCTTGACGGCCTGCCTCTCGGCATCGGTCATCGGACGCACCGAGACTGACATCCCCGGGGGTGATTGGTATCCTTGGGTGTACGTCATGTGATCACCTCAGTTCTTCCCCCAGGGGTATCCTTTGCACATGGGACAGAACCACGAGCCCGGGTCCGTCCCGTCCGTCCTGAAATAGTGAGGAGTGAGCGCCACGCCGTTGTGGACCGGGCATCTGGGCGGCTCCTGGGACACATTCGTGAAGTGCTCCCTTGGCGAGAACGGGCGTCCGGCAGGCGGGGGCGTCGCGTATTGCAGGCCTGCGCCCCCCATGGACACCGTCCCGTCCCCCGACATAGGCTGGTCGGGAACATCGGTCGTCCACTGCTGAGAAGGCGTGTACAAGGGTGACGGTGACGGAACGCGGGTGGTCTGGGGCTGGAAGCCCGTCTTGGGCGCTGCGCCAGGCATGACCGCGATGATGATGGAGACTATGCCTATGGATATGGTGACTCCGGAGACGACAGGCGCGATCCCGCCCACGGCGAACGTACCCCCTTTCTGGAGGTCGAAGTAGCCGTTGATCGTCACCCCGACGTTCAGGAACGAGCCGCTGCCGTACATCCTGTCCCCGTCGACGGTGAGCGTGTAGACGCCCTCGCAATAGGTCACACCATCCCAACCCCAGAAGAGCCTCATCACGAACGTGGTACCGTCGAAGGTCCCGGTGACACTGTAGGACCCGGATATGATGGTCAGGGTGCCTGCGACGGCGCTGCCTGAAGAGGAGACGACCAGTTCTGCGTCGCTGGAGTCGGTGACGATGTTCATGTCGGGATCCGGGTAGGTCATAGTGTACCCTTCGCCACTGACCCTGGAGGTCCATGTGCCGTCGACCGTGGCGGCGGACGCGTTCGTGCTGACTGCGATTGCGGATAAAACCATGGTCCCCATCACGAAGATGGAGAGGACTATGGCCCGTGACCAGACTACCTTCATTTCATTCACCTTGTATGTTTCGGAGGACATGCACCGTCCCGGGCGGAGCCAGTGCTGTCAGATATTGCTGGGCTATGGACGTCGATGAGGAGTATTTATGCGTATATACGTAACAGGGTAGTGACGTTCATCGTAGGTACTCAACGCGTGCGCGCGAGGGACACGCCCTTCCCGGGCCTCACATCCTGC
>DUKU01000113.1:348-2549 GCA_013329135.1 Thermoplasmata archaeon | reverse complement strand
CAGAAGTGCGTCGTTGTGTGCCCAGAGAAGGCCCTGACCATGGTCGAGGTGTACGAATCGTACTTCGAGATGCCTGAGCCGAAGCTCGTCCTGGACAGCTGCACGGGCTGTGGCGCATGCGCTCGCGCGTGCCCTGCCGACGCGATATACATGCTCGAGATGCCTGGCACTGAGAAGGTACTCAAGGACGGCAAGAAGGGCAAGCCGAAGAAGAGGGCCGTGTTCGTCCTCGAGAAGTGCGTAGGCTGCGGCAGGTGCTTCAAGGCGTGCAAGTTCGAAGCGATCGAGATGCCGGGGGTGCAGATGTGACCTGGGAGCTGTTCGTGTTCGTGTTCCTCGCCGCGTGCGCGCTCGTGTCCGCGCTCATGGTCATACATTCGAGGGAGATAATGCACAGCGTGATCGCCCTCGCGACATGCTTCGTCTCCATAGCGTGCCTGTATGTCATGCTCAACGCGGAGTTCGTGGCCATCGTGCAGATACTGGTCTACGTTGGCGCGGTCGTCGTCGTAATACTGTTCGGTATCATGCTCACCAAGCGCGAGATCATGGAGAGTGAGAGACGATGAAGCGGGACGGAGTGATCAAAGGCTTCTTCCTCGTCCTGCTGGCGCTCCTGTTCGTGCTCGCTGTGACGGGCGTGTCATGGCCCGATGGAGAGATGGACCCCATCACGAACGAGAACGTGTCCTGGACCATGTTCGGGGACTCGTCGTCATCAGGGTACGCGCTCGTCGTGCTCATGATCGGCCTGCTGTTGCTCGTCGCCATCCTCGGCGGCGTGTTCCTGGCGAAGGAGGAGAAGGAATGATCCCGATCGAGTACTGGCTGGTCTTCAGCTCCCTCCTGTTCGTCATAGGGGCGTACGGAGTGCTCACCCGCAGGAACGCCATCGTGGTCCTCATGTGCATAGAGATCATGCTCAACGCCGCGAACATCAACCTCGTGATGTTCAGCTCGTATCACTCGACGCTGCACACGACGGTCGACTCGACGGGGCAGGTGTTCGCTCTCTTCTCGATCGCCATCGCGGCCGCCGAGGTCGCCGTGGGCCTGGCCATCATACTGTCAGTGTACAGGCGATACCAGACCGTGGACGTGGACAAGATCAACATACTGAGGTGGTAGATTGCTGGAGTACGCGTGGCTCATCCCGGTCTTCCCCTTCGTCGCGTTCATGCTCATAGCCCTGATGCCCAAGCGTACCCTGTGGTGGGAGGACGGGGCTGTCTACGCCATCGGGGGCGCGCTCGGCGCCATGGGCCTCTCGTTCCTGGTCGTATGGGACGTCGTCATGGGCGACACACTCGTCGATGGTTCGCAGAGGTTCGAGTGGCTCGTGGTCGGGGATTTCAGCGTCACATTCGGGATATGGGTCGACCAGCTCTCGGCAGTCATGCTGGTCGTCGTCTCCGTCGTGGGCACGCTCGTCGTGTTCTACTCCGGCGGATACATGCACGGCGAGGGCGAGACCAGGAGGCGGTACTACGCCGAGATCATGCTGTTCATATCAGTCATGTACGGCCTCGTCATCGCTGACAACTACCTCCTGATGTTCATATTCTGGGAGCTGGTGGGCCTGTGCTCGTACCTCCTGATAGGGTTCTGGTACGAGCGGCCGTCGGCCGCGAGCGCCGCGAAGAGGGCGTTCATCGTGACCCGCGTGGGCGACATCATGTTCATGGCGGGCATCATCATCCTGTTCAAGTACGTCGGCAGCCTCGACTTCGCGGAGCTGTTCTCCGGCGCGGGGGTCGCGGCGGTCCCATCGGACATGATGATCCTGGCGACCGCCCTGATATTCGGCGGCGCGATAGGCAAGAGCGCGCAGTTCCCGCTCCACGAATGGCTCCCGGACGCGATGGAGGGCCCGACGACCGTCTCTGCTCTCATACACGCCGCGACCATGGTCAAGGCGGGCGTATACCTGACAGCGAGGTCGTATCCGCTCCTGGTGCAGGCGCCCGAGAGCCTCCTGTTCGTCGCCGCAATCGGCGGCATTACGGCGCTGGTCGCTGCCACGGCCGCCCTGGCGCAGAACGACATCAAACGCGTGCTGGCGTACAGCACGATCAGCCAGCTGGGGTACATGACCCTCGGTCTCGGCGCGGGTGGATACCTGGTGATACACGCCGACTCGGCGGCCGGATACTCGGCCGCGACATTCCATCTCATGAACCACGCGTTCTTCAAGGCGCTCC
>DUKU01000113.1:0-175 GCA_013329135.1 Thermoplasmata archaeon | reverse complement strand
TCTTCAAGGCGCTCCTGTTCCTGTGCGCGGGCAGCGTCATACATGCCGTGGGCACGAACGACATGCGGCAGATGGGCGGCCTGGGCAAGGTGATGAAGATCACCTCGCTGACGATGCTCATAGGCTCCCTGGCGATCGCGGGCATGCCGCCGCTCTCCGGCTTCTGGAGCAAGGA
>DUKU01000147.1:11002-13745 GCA_013329135.1 Thermoplasmata archaeon | reverse complement strand
GTGATGAACTCGAAGTCGTAGCAGTCATTGTGGAGCGTCAGCCTCAGCGCGCCGAAGTCGGACTCGAAGTTCGTGACAAGGTTCACCGGCTTGTCGTTTGTCGGGAAGCTCGATATGTAGCTCCCTCCGGTCCCGACCACGAACTGCATCACACCGTCTGGATTGTAGTTCCCAGCGGCGTCCTGGGGCACCCAACGCTGGTAGTTGTGGTTGTGCCCGCTCAGGACCATGTCGACCCCATGGTCGAAGAGTGTCTGCCAAAGGTGTAGCTGCGGCTCAATCTCATAGGAGTAGAACCAGCTGGCGCCGTCGTACACTTCCCAGTCATAGGTCGGATGGTGCATGTACGCGATGATCCCTGCGTGCTGATCCTCCGGGTGCACCGCGAGGTCCGCCAGGAGCCATTGGTGTTGGTCGTACGCTGGTGTGCCAGGCACGGTGTGGTCGTACCACCTCGATATCTGCGAGTTCAGGGCAATGACGTGCCAGGGGCCGATGTCGAATGAGTAGTACCCATTCGGTCCGTGGGCAAGCTCTCCGAAGTACGCGAAGTATCCTTCTGCAGTGTCAGATGAGTAGTAGTCGTGGTTGCCTACAGTGGGGCACGTGATGTCCCTGACCTTTGAGAAGTACGGGTCGTAGAATTTCATGTAGTTCTCAAGCGTGCCATCGTTGTGCTGCCCGTCCCCGAGCATCAGGAACCTGTCTGCGCCCATGTCGTAGATGAGGTCGGCCACATCGTCATACTGGTTCCTATTCGGGTTGTTCCTCGGTAACTGTTCCTGGGCGATATCTCCCACAGCGACGATCACGTACGCTTGTTCATCTTCGCCTGCCGCCAGCCCAGCGACTGGCACGAAGACCAGAGCGGCCATGACGAATGCCGCGAACACTGGAGTCCCCCTACTCATCTTCCCCCTCCGAATAGCCTGCTCCCCAGCTGGATGCCGAAGGACGCTGGCAGACCTGGAGCGCCTTTCATGTAGAAAGGCGTTTCCGAATACAGCGCATCAATGCCTAGAATCTGAGCTGAGGCCGTCCAGGGAACAGCAGAGCTTATGAGTGGCCAGTACTTTCGTGGACCCTCGAAGTGAACGCAAGTGGCAGTGCCCGCCTCATCTGTGCGGGCGTCTGTTCATACAATAGGGCTGGAACGACATGGGTTCAGATGGGCTTAGTGAGAAGAAGGCGCGGTCGGGGTTCAAGTCCGTACCGTCACGAGTGAAGTGGTTAGTCTATCTGACGTCCTTCTCCAGCATTGCCTATGGATACCTCATCATTGCAATCACGGCCTACCTGCCCGAGATGGGCATGAGCTCGGGAGATGTCGGGCTCCTGATTGGCGTCAACGGACTGGTGTTCGTCGTCACCGCCATCCCCATCGGGATGCTGGCGGATCGAAGAGGCAAGAAGTTCATCTTCATGCTCGGGATGATCGGCATCCCGCCCTCCATACTCGTGTACGCGTTCACAACGGATCTCGGTGTGCTGCTGGTTGCGACCTCCCTCGCGGCGTTGTGCGAGGGTGCCTTCGCATCCACCTGGAACGCGCTCATAGCTGACCAGACGACCAAGCAGAACAGGAACCAGGCGTTCTCCCTGTCGTTCATAGTCGGGAACGCCTCGTTCGGCATCGGCTTCGCTGTCCCTTTCCTGTTCCCAGCTATCCAGGGCTGGGCTGGCCTGACCTCTGAGGAGATACATAACTACGCTTTCGTCCTGATGGCGGGCTTGGCCGTCGTGTCCCCCGTCCTGCTCTGGCCCCTGCTGAGGGACTACAAAGAGGAAGTAACGTTCAGGACGGAGTTCGTCCGCGGCAAGAGCACGGGCGTCCTGCTCAAGTTCTCGGGAGTCAACAGCCTGATAGGGCTTGGTGCGGGCTTCATCATCCCGCTGATACCGACCTGGTTCCTGCTTAAGTACGGCGTCACGGACGCCTGGAGCGGGCCACTGCTGGCGGTGTCCAACATCACCATTGGGCTCGCGGCCATCCTGAGCCCCCGCATAGCGGACAAGCACGGCATGATAAAGGCCATCGTCGTGACCCAGGCCGTCTCGACCTGCTTCATGCTTAGCCTGGCGTTCATGCCCGGGGCGGTCCTTGCCGCGGGGATGTACCTCGTGCGTGCTGCTTTGATGAACATGGCCGTCCCCCTTCTGGATTCGTACCTCATGGGCATCGTCACGAAGGAGGAACGAGGGTTCGCCAGCGCCCTGAACTCGCTCATCTGGCGTCTCCCGAACAGCGTCAGCACGATAGTGGGCGGCTGGCTGCTGGATGAAGGTGAATACGAATTGCCCTTCTTCATCGCTACCGCCTTCTACGCTGTGGGGATCGGACTCTTCTACAAGATGTTCAAGGGCATCAAGCCAAGAGATGATGTCGAGTAGCGGATGCGATCGTCATCGGACCCGCGCTCGCGGATGTTCTCTCGGATGGCTTCTCGACACATATGCTTCTTCATATAGTCAGTATCAGAAAGTCTAAACCCGATGACGCTATTCCACCCCTCGGTCTAGTAGGGGGTGAGGGGATACTTCGGACTGAGGAGTCGAAGAGGATACTTTGTGTGCTTGTCTCGGTGCTGTTCGCAGTCTCGCTTTTCGCGGGGCTAGCCTCTGCCGGGAAAGGATCGGATGCGGTCGAGGCGGCCGAGGATGATGAGGACGCCGTGTCATCTGACGTGGCGAAGTGGTCCGTGTTGGTGTATCTAGTCGCTGATAACAACCTGGATGAATACAC
>DUKU01000147.1:9207-10853 GCA_013329135.1 Thermoplasmata archaeon | reverse complement strand
GTCCTCATACTGATGGACAGGCTCTACGAGCCCGCCTATCTGTATGCCATAGTCGGGCACGAGCGGGTCCTGCTCGAGGAACTCGGGGAGCTCAACATGGGCGACCCCGCGAACCTCAAGTGGTTCGTCGAATACAGCGATAAGAACTATCCCGCGGAACACATGCTGTTGTTCTTCTGGGACCACGGTTCAGGCGTGAGCGGTGTCGGATTCGACGAGACCATGGAGGACGGCTCTGTCGGCGGCGACTGGCTGTCGCATCATGAGCTGATAACCGCCCTCGATGGTCATCATGTGGACATCATAGCCGCGGACGAGTGCTCCATCGGCCAGATGGAGACGGTGTACGAGTACCGCGTGAAGGGCATGGACCTAGACTACCTGGTCGCGAGCGAGAGTTACATCGGTTGGAGGGGCTTCTCCTACGATGAGATACTGCTCAGGCTGAACGCGAACCCTGCCATGGATGCGAGGACGCTCAGTCTCATAATCGTGGAGGAGTTCACGGAGCTGTTCAGCGTCGCGCCCTACCAGAGCGAGATACTGACGACGCAGTCCGTGTACGACATGTCCAAGGTCGAGGCGCTCGGAGAGGCTGTGCTGGCACTTGCGGACATCCTCGCGGGAGACATCGATTCCTACAGCTCGGTGATATCCGCGGCCCGTTTGGCGTCCATCAACCCGTGGGGCGCCACGTCCGCTGGCAGGATCGACATGCCTACGTTCGTCGGATACATCATGGACAGCCTCGGCAAGAACGACCGTGCCGCAGCGGCGTGCGCCGATGTGCTCGCCGAGTACGATGTATGCATGATCGGCATGGGCGTCACGATGAACAGTGATATGTTCGGCTACAAGGGCATGGGGATACTCTTCCCGCCCACGTACAGCATGTACACGGTCGCGAGCGCGGCCAGCTACGATCTGTACATTGACTTCGAGTTCCCGAACATGGGCTGGTGGGCGTTCCTCGAGGCATACTGGGGCATGGCCTAGGACAGATGGAAACCATACCAAACTCCTTACTTGGTTTTCCCGGACGGTTATGCACGGTCGGGTCTTCTTCTGGTTCAGAACAGTATTGACAGGCAAGTCATCGCGCCGTCGCACTTGGGGAACTCCGTCATTTCGAGAGCGATGACCTCGACGCCTGCCCGCTCCAGCACGCCCTTGGTTCCGGGGAACCCTTTGGGCATGACCACGGTGCCGTTCACAGAGAGCACGTTCGCGGCGTATTCCTCACCCAACGGAACGATCAGCTTGTCGAGGCCGTCTAACGCGGGCTCATCAGCGAAGGTCTTGGTGACGAGGACCGTTCTGTCGTCTATGTGGCTGATGTAGCTCTTGAGGTGCATGATGGACGGATCCCTGACAGTGTCGACCCTTACACCTAACCAGTCTGAGAGCTGGCGCACGCCATCGTCGTTCGTCCTCTTCGTGACGCCGCATACGAGCCTATCGGGCAGGTGAAGCACATCCCCTCCTTCGACGGTCGCGGGCGCGGTCGCTTTTCGAACCTTCAGGTGCTCGGAGAGCGCGGCCTGAACCGCGCATGTCTCGCCCCTCCTGCTCTCCTTCGCCGAACGGCAGATCAGGGCGTTTCCGCCATGCACCACAGCCGTGTCTTCCACGAAGCACGAGTCCGC
>DUKU01000147.1:4148-9022 GCA_013329135.1 Thermoplasmata archaeon | reverse complement strand
TCGCGTGTTGCGCACGCGCGCGCACCACGTCGACCGTGTGCATCATCGGATGGGTGGATATGCATCTCGAGAATGTGTTGCCGGGCTCTCTGACGAGGGCCTTTCTGACTCGCATGTGCTCCATGCCTCCAAGCCGGTCGATCACGAGCGTAGGTGTATCGCGACGGCGACCCCGAGGACCGCGGCGTATCCCTCGATCTGCCGGATGACCACGGATTGAGGGAACTCATTTGCGACTGTCCCAGAATACTCTATCCATCCCAGGAGGTTCCTTCCAGGGCCGTATATCAGCGTGTCTATGAAGTCCGCCTCTAGCGTCTCGCTCGAGGACATCCTCTTGGTCATCAGCAGCGCGGGCCTCTGCACGAGCTTCTTCTCATCATCGCTGTAGAGCGGGTTGTCCTCCTGGAGGTACACTCTCGTCAGGTCGGATATCTCCCCGAACTTGTAGTTGCCGCAAGTGGTCTCGAAGTCCTCCGCCCCGTATGTCCTCTTCCTCTGCCTCTCCCACACATCGGGCCGCATGCCCGTCATGACGGTGTATCGGAAGAGCCCGTCGTTCTTCCCCTTGATCCCTATCATGACCCACTTGAGCTTGAACTGCCGCTGAATGATGTTGGAGGCATCTTGGATCACGTCGACGATGTTGAACTGGGGCTTGTGGAGGTGCGCAACGAGGGATGTGATGCCGTCGACCGCTCGCGAACCGGGCTCGCCCTTGACCCTGACATAGTCGAACCGGAGCCTTCTCTTGGTGGTCTCGGAATCTAGCGTTCCCATCATCATTGACTGCCCGAAGGTGATAGCCTAGCCAACCATTTGAAACATTGCCTGCCATGCTCCGGCAGACCCTCGTGCCAGCCCCCTCCTATCCTCATAGCAGATAACATAAGAGTGCCGAGCGCGATGCCTTGTGCAGGACGATGGTCGGTATGAAGGGGGTTGTGGTATACGACAGCGTGTTCGGGAACACGGGACAGGTCGCGTCAGTCATCGCTGAGGAGCTCGAGAAGGCAGGCCATCAGGTCGTGCTCGTGAACCTCAGGCAGAGCCGGAATGTCCCAATGGACGGGGACTTCCTGTTCGTGGGGTCTCCGACGAGGATCGCCAAGATGACGGGCAAGTCGAAGAGGTTCGTGAAGAGACTTGATGCGAAGGCCTGGGGCGCCAGGCCTGTCGCGGTCTTCGATACCCACTCGCCTTATCCCGAGGACCCGAAGGAACGGGAGAAGTCCCTCAAGTGGATTGAGCCGGGCGCCGCGGGCAGGCTGACCAAGCTCGCCACTGAGAGGGGCCTGAATGTCCGGAGCCCTCCTCTGAGGTGCGTCGTCAAGGACATGAAGGGCCCGCTGGCGGAGGGCCAGCTCGAGAAGGCCAGGGAGTACGCGCGCCAGTTCGCCGCCTCGCTCGGCATGTGACGCCGCCTCGCATCTCGCCTCAGTTCTTCATGGCCACGTAGATGTCCGCCTCGACCATCTCACCGTCGACGAAGTAGTGGTGGACGAAGTAGATGTTGCCATCATCGTCCAGCGTCGGCTCCCCGGCGAAATTGGATATGATCTCCTCGGGCACCCCCCAGGTGCCGTCCGTCTGTTTCACGGACCTGAAGATCGCAGGACCAGTGTATCCCTCTCCTAGCCGGCTGTCCGCCATGAACCACAGCTCGGACCCGTCCGGCGTCACGTACGGGTAGCCTTCGTCAGCGTCCGTGCTGATGCCTGGAACCCGGACAGGGGTGGACCACTCGTCCCCGACCTTGAACGTGCTCCAGATGTCCATGCTGTCCCCGGAGTCCCACTTGCCCGTGTGGAAGTACATCATCGTGCCGTTGGGCATGATGTGGAACTCGCCGATGTCGTAATCCACATTGAGCTGCTCTCCGGCGTTCTCGACATCCGTCCACACGCCGTCCTCGTACTGCGCGGTGAACACATCTATTTCCCCGTAGTTGTCCGCCCGGATGGAGGCGAACCAGAGTGTTAGCCCGACGCAGCACTCGGCCCCTTCGAGGGAGACATCGTCGCTCAGGATGATCCTCTCAGGCGATGTCCATTCGCCCGCGATCTCCTTGGTCCACCAGATGCCCGTGACCCCGTCGTAGAGCTGTTCCTGGGCGGGCACGGTCACATCTGGGGTGAAGAAGAAGAAGAACCAGTCGCCGTCGACGGTCATGAATGGGCTGTCCTCGGCGCCAGCGGTGTTGACAGGCCCCGTCATGGGGACTGGCTGCTGCCATTCGGACGAGTGAACGACTGGTACGAACTCGTCGTTCTCAGGCCCCATCTTCACAGCGGAGGCCGGGATGGACGCAAGCCTATCCTCGTCCGTGATGACTGCCTGCTCCTTCGGCTGCGTGATGACGATCACAGCCAACAGAAACAGGACCACAACCGCAACAGCTGCTGCTATCTTCGCTCCTCTGGACATCTAGAATCCTCAGGACCCGAGGGACGTCGCGGCTCAAATAGTTGACCCGACCCACTATCATCCAATGGGATTCGTGATATTGCAGTTCGGGATGGCGTTGCCGTCGACGACCACGGGCTTCTTCGAATTTGTCCCCATCAGAGGTCCTGTGGCCATGCTCGGTTCCCCAACGACGGTCTTCACTGCATCTGCTCGGGCGCCACGGGCAGCTTGAGCACTATCTTCACGCCCTTTGTGTGGTCCCCCTCGACCCTGTTCGCTATCCGGACGCCGCCCCCGAGGTGCTCCACGATCATGCTCATGAACGCGAAGCTGGTCGCGACCCCCCTGACCATGCTCGTCTCCTCGGTGAAGGATTCCGCGAGCAGGAGCTTCTTCTGCTCGTCCGGGATGCCTGGTCCGTGGTCAGCGATGTCGATGTGCCAGAACCTCCCCCCCTTCTCGACCGATATGGGTCTGATGGTGACATCGATCATGACCTCCCGGGACCTCGAGTGCTTGACGGCGTTCTCGAGTATCTCGTTCAAGACATCTCCGACATACCCCTTGCCCTGCACCAGGATGGGTCCTTCAGGCAGCGAGTACGCGACAGTGATGTCCTTTCCGCGGTAGCGGTCCCTTATATCGGTTTCGAGGAGTCCTATCAGGCTCCTGAGGTCCGCTGCCTCGAGCCCGACCTTGGCGGCCGTCTCAGAGCGTGCCAGCTTCCGCACATGGGTCACGAACCGGGCTAGCCTGTTCGTCTGCTCGATCATCCTCTTCGCGTAGGTTTCCGTGCTTCCGGGCTGGCCGTCTCCGTGGAGTATCAGTTCGGAGTACGAAGTCAACGGGGTGATGATGTTCATGATGTCATGGGTCATGAAATCGAGATAGGTCTGCGCCCTGTTCTTGGCCGTGAGGGCCTCCTCGGTCGTCTTCTTGAGTTCCTCCTGGGCCTTGTTGCGCTCGGTCACGTCTATGCCCGTGGCGATGACATATCGCACGTCCCCCGCGCTGTCCTTCATGACGGTGTTGCTCCAATCGACGATCCTCTCGGTCCCGTCCTTGGTGACCCACGGGTTCACGTGCTCGTTCGGGGCGCCCTCCGCGAGCAGCCGGGCGAACACGTTCTTCACCTCGGCTCGCTGGCTCTCAGGTGTGAACACGTCCCACACGCACTTTCCATGCACCTCATCCGCGGTCCAGCCCGTGACCGTCTCTCCCTCCCTGTTGAAGCGAACGATCCTCCCCTCGGTGTCAAGGACGACGATGATCGCGCCCGCGACATCGAGGACGGCCCGTGTGAACTCCGATTCTCTCTTGAGCGTGGACTGGGCCCTCCGCCTGGCCTTCTCGCTCCTGATGCCGTCGAGGGCGAACGAGACATCGGAGGCGATCTCGTCGAGCAGGTCCCTCTCCTGCTTCGTGAAGAAGTAAGGCTCCGAAGATCCTATTGTCAGGCTGCCCACGACCTTTCCGCCCTGTCTGATCGGCATCGCCCCCAGGGACCTGACCCCGATCTCTTTGAACATATCTCGCCAGGGTTCCGCGCTGTGGTCGGAGTAGATGTCTGTCGAGATGACGGTCGCACCCTCTTTGGCAGCCTTCAGAGTCGGGGCCTCCAGCGCGCCTGCCTTGACCATTCTTCTCCTGATATCCTGGAGCTTGTCCAGGTCAGCCCCCTCCGATGCGATGGGTATGAGCTCGCCATCCGTGCCGAAGAGGCACACCCAGGCGCTGCTGAACCCTCCGTGCTCGACCGCGACCTTGCACACCTGCTCGAGCAGATTGTTGCGGTCCTTCGCCATCACGATGGTTGCGTTGGTCTTGCTCAGGAGCCCGTAAAGTCGGTTGATCCTCCTCAGCTCTTCCTCCATGCGCTTGTGGTCGGTCACGTCGACGAGCGATGCCATTGCGCCCGCCGGCTTCCCATCCTTGTCTAGTATGCGCACGTAATATGCGAGGACGTCCCGCATCGTTCCGTCCTTCCGGATACGCTTCAGCTCCACGCCGTCCAGCCTTTCCCCGGAGAGTATCCTGGCCACCAGGCCTCGGAACTGCCCCTCAAGCTCAGGCGGCACCAAGGGCGGTATCCTCCCGATGGCTTCTTCCTCCGTCCATCCGAACACACGCTGGGCAGCAAGGTTCCACATTATGACCTTGCCCTGGGTGTCGACCGTCACGAGGGGAGTGGGAGACGACCGGACGACTGCCCCGAGCATCTCCGATGTCTTGTGTGCCTTCAGCTCCGCCCTCCTCTGCTCCACCGTCGCCCTTATCATGTTCGCTAGCTCGGCGAACTGCGACTTCAGGTCCGCGCCCTTCTGGAGGTAGAAATCAGCGCCGTTGTTGAGCGCCTCGATGGCGACGTCCTCCCTCCCTTTGCCAGTGAGCAGGATGAACGGCACGTCATTGTGCATTGCCCGCACCTCCTTCAGGAGCTGTATGCCGTCCATTCCGGCCATCTG
>DUKU01000147.1:0-4019 GCA_013329135.1 Thermoplasmata archaeon | reverse complement strand
TGCCGCTCTCCAGGAAGTGCTTGGCGAGTTCGAGCATGCCGGGCTCGTCGTCAACGCACAGGACTCTGATTCGCAATCGAACCACCGCTACTAACTGATGCAGATTCTGTGGAGAATGGTATAGAGGCGTCGATGTTCATAAATGCGATGCCAATCTTGGGACTTGTCATTCATTCAACGGACCGTAATGCACGGTCCTGTTGCCCGGTGCTCACATCGGTCCACTGCGAGACGCCATGGTCATCATTCGATTAGCTGTTGAGGGACGGGAAGGAACTGGTCGTTCGAACCGCGTGCTCTGCTCTGTCGAGCAGGACGAACGCGCAGGAGCAGACGATCAGGACGCCGACCATTGGCGGGATGATGAGATGCCAGTCGCCTGCTATCGGTGCGCTCCAGGAGAAGGCCGAGTAAGTCATCGTGCCCCAGTCGAGCCCATCGCCGAATCCCAGGCCGATTGTGCGGAGCGAGATGTGCGTGGCAGTGATGAGCGGGACCCCGAACTTCGCGACCGAGAGCGACGCAGCCAGGATGGATGGTGTCATCCAGCCCGTGTCGACTCTGCGTCCAGCGGTCCTCGCCTTCTCCCTTATGGGCCGGGCCACGAGCACCCAGGCCCACGCATAGAATGCGAGAACCATGGTCGCAAGGCTGAAGTCATCCGAGCCAGTGGCAGTTGCTCTGGCAACGATGAGCACTAGGATTGGCGTTGCGACCATCGCCCGCGCGCCCGCCGTGAGGAAGAAGTCAAGGACCCTTGCGGGCAGTCCTGCGACGTCGACAGTCTTGGATGCTGCGATCCCTACAGCGAGCCCAATGGTTACCATGCCCGCTGCCGATGTGATCATTATGATGGCCGCATCTCGCGCTCCGAACAGCCACAGGCTGTACGCATCCCTCCCGATTTGGTCTGTCCCGAGCGGATGTATCATGTCGGTGTATGGCGAGGGTTCGAGAGATGGCGGGAGCGGGTTGATCCAATCCGGGAAATGAGTCGGTTCGAGGTCGACGTTCGGGTCCGAGGAGACCGCTAGCACAGGCGCCAATGCCCCGACAGCGATCATGATCACGAGCACGGTCATCGCCGACATACCCGTCGCGCTCGACCTGAATGACTTCCATACCCCGACGAGCCAGCTCCTCAAGGTCGTCAGGTTCGCCGTGGCCTCCGACTTTCGCGGGACCGCGTCCGTGATTCTATGTCCCCAGTCATTCAGCGCCTCTCGGAGCCTACCCTCTCCGAGCAGGTGGAATGACAGGCTGAGGATGGAGCTCGTGCCCATCACCATCATGGGGATGAGGAACGTGGTTGCCATCAGGACCGGTATGTCCATGTTATTCATGGCATTCCACATGTGCTCACCCAGGCCTCCGTAACTGAACGCGATGTCCACGAGGAGCACCGCGGTCATCGTCCAAGCAACAAGAAAGTGGACAACCGGCCTCAGGCTGACGAGGCCAGAAGCGAAGGTGGACAGCCATGGACCGTTCGCCGCTCCCTCCCTCCGGCAGTCTCGAAGTCCCTCCCTGAGATACAACACAACAAGTCCAGTGGTCGAGAGGATGATTGTCGAGACCGGAAGCAGGGCGTGCTCAAGCGCCGATGACCACAGAACCTCGTACCCGTCACTACCCGTCCCGACTGGGCTACTGCCCGAGATCGGAAGGCCGAGGCCGAGCTCGACGTTGACGAACAGTATTGTGAGTGCGAGGGAGAAGGCCGGGACGAAGATCAGCAATAGAGACAGTCCATGCACGAGCGTTGAGCGTGTCCGGCCTCGACCTCCCCACGCGATACGCTCGAGCGCCACCCCAATGGCGAATGAGCCCAGCAGGCCCAAGGATAGAAGCGCCAAGGTCCTCCCCACGCCATCCCATATGAACTCCTGGATGTCTGCGAGTGGCCGGGATGAGCTGCTCACTCTGAAGTCCCCGGTGAACGTGTCCAGGACGTAGTCCACGTACTGTACCAGGAGCGGGTCGTTCAGCCGGGCCTCCTCGACGATCCTCTCGTAGAGGTCAGGGTTGCTTCCTTTCGGGGCCATTGAAGCGGCCGGGTCTCCAGGGAGGACCATGAACGTCACGAAGTTGATGGACATCACGAGGACGACCACCAACACTATCGACCCCGCCTTCTTCGCGACGCCAAGCATGATGCTCATCGACTCGTCCCGCATCCTACCAGAACCCCTTGATATGAATCTTGTACGCGCTATATAAATTCCACGCGGGGCGCTCCCCTCTCTCCGTAAAGTCTAATGCGAAGGCTGGCGTTTCGGCCATTGGAAAGACATCGATCCGGTGGAGGTATGACGTCATGGGCGAAATGTCGAAGGTGCTGATCCTGACCAAGGAGGACATCGAGTCTCTTGTGACCATGGAGGATGCGATAGCCGCGGTCGAGGAAGGTTTCAAAGCCTTCAACTCCGACCGGGCGGTCGTGCCGTTCCCAGTTGCGCTCAACGTGCCGGACGGACACGGGGACATACACATCAAGCCAGGGTACATGAAAGGGACTTCATCGTACACGGTCAAGATCGCATCCGGGTTCTATGACAACCCGAAGCGCGGCCTGTCTACGAGCCACGGCATGCTGCTCCTGTTCGACTCAAGGACCGGGCATCCTCTGTGCTTCGAGGTCGATAGATGCTTCCTGACGGACCTGAGGACAGCTGCAGCGGGTGCTGTGGCTGCCAAGGTCCTCGCGAAGAAGAGTGTCTCGAAGGTTGCTGTCATCGGAACGGGCACGCAGGCCCGCATGCAGCTGATCGCCCTGAGCAAGGTCAGGAAGTTCGATGAACTCATGGTCTGGGGCAGGGATCCCAAGAAGTCTGAGGCATACGCCTCAGAGATGTCGAAGGTCCTTGGCGTCAAGGTTGTGCCTGCGAAGACGGCCGAGGATGCGGTCAGGGGCAGCGAGGTCGTCGTGACGGCCACGATGAGCGTCTCACCTGTCGTGAAGGTCGATTGGATCTCAGGCGGGACGCACATAACCGCGATGGGCTCGGACGAACCCGGGAAGCAGGAGCTTGATACGAAGATACTCGCGAGAGCGGACAAGGTCGTCGTCGACAGCTTGAAGCAGTGCGCCCGGCTCGGCGAGGTGCATCACGCTCTCGAGGACGGCAGCATCAACGAGGGCGACGTTCACGCGGAGCTCGGCGAAATCCTCCTCGGGAAGAAGCCTGGTAGGGAGTCCGACAAGGAGGTCACCGTCTGCGACCTGACTGGTA
This sequence comes from Thermoplasmata archaeon, assembly GCA_013329135.1. GTDB lineage: Archaea > Thermoplasmatota > Thermoplasmata > UBA10834 > UBA10834 > UBA9653 > UBA9653 sp9653u. The sequence continues at coordinate 786 of DUKU01000147.1, read as the reverse complement.
TCGCGATACAGGACGTGGCGATCTCCCAGTTCGTCTACGAGAAGGCGAAGAGGTCCGGGAAGGGCTTCTACATCGAGGTGTGAACTGCATGAATCCTGGTTTCACGGCGGTCGATGTCCTGAGAGCGAGGAAGGCACTGGTTGGCGCGATCGAGAAGACGCCTCTGACGCGTTCGAAGATGCTGAGCGACCTATCCGGCGCAGAAGTGTACCTGAAGTGGGAGAACCTTCAGAGGACGGGGTCGTACAAGGTCCGTGGTGCCCTCTACAGGATGAACCTCCTCTCCCCAGAGGAGAGGAGGAAGGGCGTGATCACCGCATCCGCGGGCAACTGGGCGCTCGGGGTAGCCCTCGGGGCGCAGAGCCTCGGGATATCCGCGACGATATGCGTCCCCGCGAACACTCCCAAGGTCAAGGTGAGCAAGTGCGAGGCGCTCGGCGCCGAGGTCGTGCTCCACGGGAGCTACTTCGATGAGGCCTTCGCCCACTGCAAGGAGTTGGCCAAGGGCGGTGGGAAGACGTTCATGTCCGGGACGGACGACCTTCAGGTGATGGCGGGGCACGGGACGGTGGGGGTGGAGATACTCGAGGACCTCCCCGATGTCGAGACGATCGTGTGCCCGGTCGGAGGCGCTGGCCTGCTCTCGGGCATAGCGACCTGGGCCAAGACCGTGAACCCTGGCATCAGGATAGTGGGCGCACAGTCCACGGCCGCTTACACACTCCACGAGTGCTTCAAGGCCAAGCGGCTGGTCGAGGTGCCAGTACCTCCCACGATCTGCGAGGG
>DUKU01000061.1 GCA_013329135.1 Thermoplasmata archaeon | reverse complement strand
GCCTCCATAGAAGAAGGCAAGGCCGGGGGTCATCAGCATGACAAGACTCGTTGCGATTAGCATGAATCCGGTGCTTCCAGGTTCCATACGACATCACCGCATTGTATTGCCGATGCAAAGCCAAGGACCGATATAAATACTCGCAGAAACTCCGAGACGACTTCGACATGATTCTGAGACGTGTCTCGCCGGGGCATGAATTGAAGACGATTCACGAACACGCATCGAGTTCGCACGAACCAGATCCGAGGAAGTACCTAGGCCTCAACGTCACGGACATGAGGAAGTCTTTATCATGCTACACAGTAGCACTGACTCGTGCGTTCTTGGAAAAGCCAGAGCGTTGAGCGGGCCCGGTGGGATTTGAACCCACGTCGTCGGCTTCGAAGGCCAAAAGGATATCCTAGCTACCCCACGGGCCCGTTGGCGTCGTCATTGGCCTGGCATATAATAGCCTTTGGCGAGCTAGTGCTGCCTGTGACTCAGGACCCGAATGAGGAAGTAAACGATGAGGAACAGCAGGATCGCGAGGCCGAGGTAGCCCAGCGTGTCCTCCATTACGAACCCTGACATCGAAGCATGAATAGCTGTGTTGCGCCAATAACCTTGCCACGGGCTAATGCGTGCGGCACTCACCAATCCTACTTCTCCCCGAACCTTCCCTTCAGGTGGGGCACGAGCCCGCCGCTGTCCAGTATCTTCCTCGCGTGGTGTGGTATCTCCTTCAACTGTGCCGTCTTCGCCCCATCCAACGATGTAAGAGCGTGCCCGATTGGATCTAGTGACACCCTAGCACCATCGGGAAACGCATCGTAGGCGTCATCCGACTCGAACACGTGCAGGCCAAGGTTTATCGAATTCCTGTAGAAGATTCTGGCATATGATCTTGCGACGATAGCGGCGACGCCCGCGCGCTTCAGCGCCATCACCGCCTGTTCCCTGCTGGAACCACAGCCGAAGTTCCTGCCGGCGACGATGATGTCCCCCTGAACGACCTCCTTCGCGAACGACTCGCTGAGGCCTTCCATCGCGTGCTCTGCCAGGTGCGCTTCGTCGTATCTGCTAAGGTATCTTCCTGGGATGATGAGGTCTGTATTCACATCGTCCCCGAACTTCCACACCCTTCCACTAGAGGTCAACCGTGAGCCACCCCCTTGGGTCGGTGACCTTGCCCACAATAGCGCTCGCCGCAACTGTCGCGGGACTCGCGATGTAAATCTCAGAATCGGGAGAGCCCATTCTGCCCTTGAAATTCCTGTTGCCCGATGAAATGCAAACCTCCCCGGATCCGAGGACCCCGCCGTGGGCGCCCAGGCACGGCCCACATCCAGGGGGCAGGATCGTGCCGCCCGCCGCCACGATGGTCTGTATGACCCCCATGTCCATCGCGGTCGAAAGCACGTCCCTCGATGCGGGGGCGACCAGGAGTCTGACTCCCGGGGCCACCTTGTTCCCCTTCAAGACCCACGATGCCGCAATCAGGTCCTCGAGGCGCCCGTTCGTGCACGTGCCTATGAACGCCTGGTCTATCCTGATGCCCTCGAACTTCTCTGCAGGTCTGGCCGCTTCGACCTTGTCGGGCCCTGAGACCATAGGTGGGATCCTTTCAACTTCCAGTTCCATGGATTCGCAGTATCGCGCATCAGGGTCGGATTTGCACGTGTGACCCATCTGGCCGCAATGTTCCGGAGACCATGTGGAGAATGTGGAATCTGCCGGCGCTATCGCGGCCTTCGCGCCCAGCTCGGTCGCCATGTTGCAGAGCACCATCCTGCCAGATATGGACACGTCGAACAGGAATATCCCGTCGAACTCGATACACTTGTACTCAGCCCGAGAAGGACCCATCTTGGCCGCGAGGTGCAGAGAGATGTCTTTGGGGAACACGGCCTTCTCCAGATGCCCTCTCATGTGTATGCGAATCGTTTCCGGGACCTTGAGCCACAGAAAGCCCGTGGCCCATATCCCCGCCATCTCCGTCGCGCCAATCCCGGTGGCGAACGCACCCACAGCACCCGCGGTGCTCGTATGGGAATCGGTGCCGACCACGAGCTGCCCGGGCTTCGCAAGGTGTTCTTCAACGAGTATCTGATGGCAGATGCCCTCCCCGACATCGTAGAAACGCTTGATGCCTGAGTCGTGGACAAGTTTCCTGATATGCGAATGAGCGGTAGCGGTCTCGACCGTGTTGGCTGGAGTCCTGTGATCCAGAACGATAGCTATACGGTCCGGGTCGTACAGCTTCTTCACGCCGAGTTCACGGAACGCCTTGCTGACGAGATATGTGTTCTCATGGGACATCAGGAGATCAGGATACGCCTCTACGACCTCCCCCGCACGGACCTCGGATGTGCCCGCTGCCCTTCCAATGATCTTCTCAGCTACCGTCCTTCCAGTCAACGGTACGCGAACAGCGCTTGGATATTTAATCATGATTTTCAGGCAGTCGGTGGAGCTCCGCAGGCGCCCCGATGAATCCGTTGGTAGGTCGGATTGGCGCATGTAGTTTGCCGCTAGGTCGGAAAGGTATTTCCTCTCTGGACCAGTTTCAGGCCCGATGAGCAGGATACTGGAGGCAGAACCCGGGAGCACGATGCTCCTCATGGGCAACGAAGCCATTGTCAGAGGGGCTCTCGAAGCGCGCCTGTCAGTCGCCACCACTTATCCTGGCACCCCGGCATCCGAGATTGGGGACACTTTCGCGAAGGTCGCCGAACAGGCGGGCATATACTTCGAGTATTCCACGAACGAGAAGGTCGCGACAGAGGTAGCGATAGGTGCGGCCGCGTCAGGCCTCCGCGCCATGGTGAGCATGAAGCACGTCGGAGTCAACGTGGCGTCCGACCCTCTCATGACCTTTGCCTATACCGGTACAAGGGGTGGATTCGTTCTTGTGACGGCGGACGACCCGTCCTGCCACTCGAGCCAGAACGAGCAGGACAACAGATTCTACGCGCTCTTCGGAGGATTCCCTCTCTTCGAGCCAGCATCACCGCAGGAATGCTACGACATGGTCAAGAAGGCCTTCGAGGTCTCGGAGGAACTAGGCCAGCCGGTCATCCTGCGCACGACCACGCGCGTGGCGCATGTCCGTGGCCCTGTCACCGTCGGAGAAATCTCAGTCGGGCCGAAGAAGAAGGAGTTCGTGAAGGAACCGGCCAGGTTCGTGACCGTCCCGGCGGTCGCCAGGGCGAGGCACCTGGTGCTCCTGGAACAGCTGTCGAAGGCCGAGCAGATGGCTGACGAGTCAGAGTTCAACACTGTCATCAGGATCGGGGACGGAGGGAGACAGGGGATAGTCACTTCTTCCGCAGCAGCCAACTACACGATCGACGCCGCGAAGGGCATGGGACTGCATGTGGATGTCCTCAAGCTCGGTTTCTCCAACCCAGTACCATCCAAGAAGCTACTCGACTTCCTGAGGACTCATGACATTGTGGTCATCGTCGAGGAGCTCGAACCAGTCCTTGAGATGCAGGTCAGGAGCCTTGCCCAGCGGGAAGGCCTTGGGACCAAGGTGTTCGGGAAGATGGACGGGTACATGCCGAGGGCGTACGAATTCGACCAGGCCATAGTCACACGGGGATTGGCAAGGGCGTTCTCCAGCGACCAGAAGGAGACTACCAGGTGCGAACTCCCGCAGGACCTGCCCACCCGTCCACCGGTCTTGTGCGCAGGCTGTCCGCACAGCGCGACATACTACGCGGTCAACAAGGCCACGAACAAGAAGGCCCTGTTCGCATCTGACATCGGGTGCTACACACTAGGCGTCGCGCCACCCTACAGCACCGCAGACCTGCTCGTCTGCATGGGCTCAAGCGTGGGCACTGCGGGAGGGCTCGCCAAGGTCAACGACCTGCCCGTGATAGCGTTCATCGGAGATTCCACATTCTTCCACTCAGGGATACCGGGACTAGTCAATGCGGTCCATCAGGGACACAGGTTCCTCGTGATGATACTCGACAATCGGACGACTGCGATGACTGGGCACCAGCCGCATCCAGGCAGCGCACGGGATCCGTGCAACCCCGGGGCAATATCCGTGTCGATCGAGGGTGTCGTGAAAGGCTGCGGCGTCAAGTGGCTCAAGGTCGTGGACCCGTACGACACATCCGCAACGACCGAGGCAGTCAAGGAGGCGCTCACCCAAGATAGCGTGAGCGTCATCATCGCCCGCAGGGAGTGCGCACTCATAGCCAAGAGGGACGAGAAGGGCGCGATAGTGAAGAAGCACTATATCGACCAGGAGGCCTGCAAGAAGTGCAGGACCTGCGTCACCAAGTTCCAGTGCCCCGCGATATCCAGCATAGACAAGCTACAGACCATCGATGAGGCTCTGTGCGCCGGCTGCGGGGTCTGCGCCCAGGTGTGCCCGTACAAGGCCATCAAGGAGGCGCCGTGATGGTCGATGTCTACCTCGTCGGCGTGGGCGGCCAGGGAATAATCACCGCCTCGAAGATCGTAGGCGATGCCGCCACCCTTGCCGGGAAGAAAGTACTCCTGAGCGAGACCCATGGCATGGCTCAAAGAGGCGGATCCGTCGTCTGCACTGCAAGGATAGGAGACGTGCGAAGCCCTCTCATCCCCGACCACGGGGCGGACGTCGTCCTCTCTTTCGAGCTGTTGGAGACCCTTAGAGCCCTCTGCAAGGCATCGAAGAACACGGTCGTCATCAGCTCCACTGAGAGAATTGTTCCTCTGAGCGTGTCGACACAGAAGCTGAGATATCCTACGATGGAGGATGTCGAAGGGAAGGTCATGCGGACCGCCAAGGCATTCATGCAGATTGACGCGCCGAGGGTTGCAGCAGATTCCGGCGTGCCGATGTCGTCCAACGTCGTCATGGTCGGTGCACTTGCAGGGACGGGGATCACCGGACTCGACAGGGCGCATTTTGAAAGTGCGATGAAGATGAACATCCGCCGGGACCTGGCCGAGAACATCATCGCGTTCTCGGAAGGGTACAGACTCGCCAGTCCGCAGCCGTAGTCTACCAGTTCGGCACACTGGCCGCACTAGGATTGATGTTGCCAGCAAGCCATCGCGACAAGATGGCGGAAAGAGGGAGGAAATGGTTTGGGGCAGCGAGTCGCTGCCACCCATCATCTGACTTCTGACAGCACATCGGCCGCTGCGAGGAGCGACAGACCCAGCTCGTCTGCGATCGCGCTGACGTCCCCGTAGAGTTCGAGAACGAGCTGCTCAAGTGACGCGATCTCCGCGGAGAAGTCCACAGAGCCGGACTCCGTCTTCTCCACTATCGAGAAGTACTCCTCGTGGACATCCGAATGCGGCGGCAGGAAGCCCCCGCCCCACAGGAGGTGGTCCTCTGGGACGTAGTAGATGTAGTCCATCACCCCGAGGTACGCCTGGTAGTCCACGAACCTGCCCCACTTCATGGTCGTGACGTCGGTCAACATATCCAATGCGGCCTCGCCGTCGCCCGCACGTAGAGCAGATATCGCGCCGTTCATACGGTAGAGGTCGTTCGCCGGGTTGTTGAGCACGAATATCCCTGTCCAGCCAGGTATCCAAGCGGTGAGGTCCCAGTCGAACATCATCGGATTCAGCGCAACGGCTGACTCCATCATCTTCCTGTTGAGAAGGTCTGGATCCACCTTCCCTCTGTCCAGGAGAGAGTTCAGTCTCTCGACCTCAGAGGAGTACGCGCCCAGACCCGCCTCTAGCAGGGAGATGTCCGCCATAGTCCGCGTCTCCGGATCCATCGAATACAGCAGGTCGATTCCCTGTTGGACAACCTCCGCGTTCTCGGGCAGGTTGTAGGGCAACACGGAGGCCTGGGCCATCCTGAGCGCCATCAGCCCGTTGAAGACCGTGTTGACCCGCACATGCGCCTCGTTGAGGCTCGCCATAGTGTCGCCCGTCGTGTGGTAGAGCTTGTCATATGCCTCGCCCCACCAAGCGGTCTCGGTGCACGGGACGCCTGCCATGTAGAACGGCCAATCGTCGTACGAGGACGGAGGCCAGTACACGTATGTCATCGGTGCGGTGGCAATGAGCCCTGAATCGAACGCCGCCTTCTTAACGAACCTCGTCAGGTCGGGGGTGGTCTCGACGTACACGATAGCACCCTCCGTCCCGATCACATCCATGTTGAACATCGCGACGATCTTGCCGGGCCTGTCTGGGTTGAGCTTCTCTCCGGTGAGCGTCTCGACTATGTGCGAGTACGAGCCCATGCACCAGTCGTACCAGGTGTCCTGCCAGCCACCGAGCTCCTCCGCGTCGAAGACCGTGAACACAACGGTCCGCCTCGGTTGAAGACCTGAGTCCTTGAACGCCTTGGCCATCGAGAGCAACGAGCCGATCCCTGCGTTGTCATCGGCGGCGCTGGTGAACCAGTGGTCAAAGTGGGCGCCTACATACACGTACTCGTCCGGCAACTCGACGCCCTCGATCATCCCAATGACGTTGTGCCCGGTCGAGAGGGGAAGTTCCTGGTAATCGTTGTCCACAACCAGATGACACGTGACTGGTTGCCTCTCCATCAACATGCGGATCGCCGCCGCATCATCATCCGTTATGTAGACGAGCGGCAGGGCCGCATCGCTAATGTCGATCTTGAGCTCAGAATCCGGCGTCTCGGGGAAATGGCATATCGCCCCTAGCGCGCCCCTATCCACCGCCATGCACAGGACGGGAGTGCAGTAGAACATCAGGTCCGTCCGGGTGAACAGCACGACTTTGCCCTCTATGCTCCCGGGCGCCAACTTGTCGAAATCGTTGATCTTGCCCTCCCCGACGTCGACCATCTGT
>DUKU01000040.1:9147-10131 GCA_013329135.1 Thermoplasmata archaeon | reverse complement strand
ACTCATACCGTTCGGCGAGTTCGTGGAGAACAATCATCTCCTGATGCCCGCCGGATACTCGCTCGAATGGCACCGGGAGGAGCTCCTGGCAAGGTGCGGCTCCCTCCCGGAGGACTGGATGGCCCCATCGTTCGAGCGCGCGGTCGAGATGAGCCGTGAGCTCAAGCTCCCCCTCCACCCGAAGTTCAATCTGTTCTGGTACGACCTCTCCCCAGAGGACGTGCTCCAGCTGAGGGGGCAGTTATCTGCAGCGAAGCTCGAGAATGACTCGCTGTACATCCCCGAGGACCAGGGCCTGAAGACCCTCCTGGAGCGGCTTGGTGTGCCACACAGGGTCCAGGATGGCTCTTATGTGATCGAGGCGTGCAAGGACCAGCTCTTGCTCTGCCTGGGCCTCGAACCATCTGGCGGAGGCGTGAAGCGCAACGAGAATGTCCCACCGGAGGGCGCGAAGAGCCTGGAGATGGTGTCTGCTCTCTCCGGCGTCGAGGTGCGCGCACGTGCTGTGACGAGGATCGGTGCGAGGGTCGCGCGTCCAGAGAAGGCCAGGGAGAGGAGGATGAAGCCTCCGCCGCACTGCCTGTTCCCTGTGGGCTTCGCAGGAGGGCCACAGAGGCTGATCAGCACGGCATCGGCGTCTGGGGAGGTCAGGATCGAGCTGGGCGAGCGCGTGTGTTCTGTGTGCGGCTCGAAGGGCTTCATGCCGAAGTGCAAGTGCGGTTCGCATACGAAGCCGACCGGGGCATCCAGCCTCCAGAGCCTTCCGCTCTCCGACATGTTCGAGAAGGCCCTGACCTTCCTGGGCGAGAAGCACGCTCCCGAGGTGAAATGCGTCCAGGGCATGATATCGAAGGACAAGACCCCTGAGCCGCTCGAGAAGGGCATATTGAGGTCCAAGTACGACCTGTTCGTGTTCAAGGACGGCACCATCAGGGTAGATGCGACGGACGTCCCCCTCACGCACTTCAGGCCGTCCGAGGTCGG
>DUKU01000040.1:8538-9005 GCA_013329135.1 Thermoplasmata archaeon | reverse complement strand
ATCGATATCGAGACTGCGAAGAGGCTGGGATACGAGAGGGACCACGAGGGGAAGGAGTTGACCGACCCTGACCAGCTGCTCGAGATCAAGGTCCAGGACATCGTGGTCCCCGACTCGTGCGTCGACTACATCATCAACACGACGAGGTTCGTGGACGACCTTCTCCAGAGCTTCTACGGATTCGAGCCGTTCTACGCCGTGGTCACGAAACAGGATCTCGTGGGGCACCTGGTCGTGGGCCTCGCGCCTCACACTTCCGGGGGAGTGCTGGCCAGGATAGTCGGCTTCACTGGAGCGCATGTGGGCTACGCGCACCCGTTCTTCCACGCGGCCAAGAGGAGGAACTGCGACGGGGACGAGGACTCGATCATCATGCTCATGGACTGCCTCCTGAACTTCTCGAGGTCTTTCCTGCCGGAGAAGAGGGGAGGCCTTATGGATGCCCCCCTGGTGCTCACGACCAGGCT
>DUKU01000040.1:3820-8447 GCA_013329135.1 Thermoplasmata archaeon | reverse complement strand
GGACCCGAACGAGATAGACAAGGAGGCGCACAACATGGACGTGTCTTACGTCTACGGCCTCGATTTCTACAAGGCCACACAAAGGTACGCGCACCCGAAGGAGGTGGAGTCCATGATGGACCTGATAGGGGGAAGGATCGGCACTGTGCTCCAGTACGAGGGCATGGGGTTCACGCACGAGGTCTCGGACATATCCGAGGGGCCGGTCATGTCCGCCTACACATCACTGGAGTCGATGGACGATAAGCTGGACGCGCAGATGTCCCTCGGCGTCAGGATCCGTGCCGTGGATGTCAAGGACGTCGCCCACAGGGTCATCACGAGACACCTCCTACCAGACATCCAGGGAAGCCTGAAGAGGTTCACGGGGCAGCAATTGAGGTGCCCCAAGTGCAACTCCAAGTACCGCAGGATACCCCTGAGAGGCGCATGCTACTGCGGGAACAAACTCACCCTCACGGTACACGAGGCAGGTGTCAGCAAATACCTGGAGAAGGCGAAGGCCATAGGCATGACATATGGCGTGCCAGCTTACACCATCCAAAGGATAGCGTTGCTCGAGAGCGCGATAAACTCGCTGTTCCAGTCTGACAAGGTGAAGAACTCGAAGCTCGATGAGTTCCTGTGAGGCTCATTCCTCGAGCTTGGATATCTGCTCCCTGAGGTTCTCGAAGCGCTCCTCGAGCATCTTCAGCCCCTTTATCAGGAGATCCTTGGCCGTGAGTCCGCCGTCCGTCTCGAACCTGAAGTGCAGCTTGGTCGGGTCCCCCTCGACCTTGATGACGCCGGCCTCGCAGACCTCCATGCACGCGCCGCACAGGTTGCATCTCTCCGGGTGCTTCGCGACGACCTTCTTGTCCTCCTTCACGAGGACGTCCTTGGGGCAGACATCGACGCAGCTGGCCCCGAGGTCGCACTTGTCGTGCTTGATCGTTATCTTGGCGCCGTATCTGTAGCCCGCGCCGAGCGCGGCCTGCCACTTGGCGTGCTGTCTCCCGGTCCCGAGCTCTGCCGTGGCGTACACGAGCAGTGCCTGGTCATCCGCGAGCTTGACGATCGGTACGAGGTCGTCCTTGACCTTGAACTTCTCGCTCCCGATGGGCTCCAGATCGCCAGAGTACACGGTGCACGGGCCCTTCTTGTTGAGCGAGTACATGATCGTGCAGCTCGGGCATCCCTCGCCGTTGCAGCTGCATTTCGACCTGAAGACGAAAGTGTCGAGGTCGGTCGGGACTGGAATGAGCGACAGCCTGTGCGAGAGTATCTCGTCGAAGAGCGGCGTGATGCTCTCGTACGCCTGGCCACCCTCGTCCATGATGGGCCCCAGGTGGAATTCGACGTTGTCTATGGCCATCTTGGGCACATCGGACGTGACTATCCTCCTGAGCGCGTTCACGAACGTCGGGTTCGTGTCTGTGATCACGAGCTGAGCCTTCGTAGGCGTCATCTCGACTATGTCGATCTTCATCTGATATCCCTACACTCTTCGGCCCCTTCTGCCGCCCTTCTTCTTGGTGCCATCGTGCGGTACAGGGGTGACGTCCTCGATCCTGCCGATCCTGAGCCCTGCTCTCGCGAGGCCCCTGATTGCGGCCTGAGCGCCTGGGCCAGGCGACGCGGACCTGTTGCCTCCGGGCGCACGCACCTTGACATGGATGCTGTCTATGCCCTTCTCCTTGGCGATCTCGGCGACCTTCTCCGCGGCCTTCATCGCCGCATACGGGGACGCCTCGTCCTTGGCCGCCTTGACGACCATGCCACCAGTGGCCTTCGTGATGGTCTCGGCCCCGGTGATGTCCGTGACCGTGATGATGATGTTGTTGTAGCTTGCATACACGTGAGCTATACCCCATTTGCCCATGCCATCATCCCTCCTGCTCTGGAGCCTCGGGGACCTCGGTCTCGGCCTCCTTCTCCTCCTTCAGCTCCGTCTTGATGATCTTGGCCAGTTTGGGTTTCGCGACCTTGATCTCGTTCTTCTCCTCAGGCTTGGTGGCCTCCGCGGCCTCCTTGATCTTCTGGAGGTCCTCGGGCTTAGGCCTTACAGGGTGCATGTCATTGGATATGGGCGACTTGGTGTGGTAGTCTATCTGCTCTTCCTCGCCCCTCTTGACCATGTAGCCCGGTATGGTGACCTTCCTGCCTGATATGGCAGCGTGACCGTGGACAATGAACTGCCTCGCCTGGTTGGGCGTGAACGCGAGTCCTTTGCGGTATATGACCGTCTGGAACCGCCTCTGGAGCACCGCCTCCGTGTTCAGGGAGAGCACGTCGTTCAGGGTCGCGCCCTCTGGCGGGAGGAGCGCGAGCTTCGCGCAGCGCTGGAGTAGCTCCTTCGTCTCCACTTCGGCCTGCTTGTCGCCGGTCCTCACGCGCGCCTGGAGGTCCCTGCTCTGAGCCCTGAGCGTCCTGATGAACGACTGGGCCCTCCACAGTTCCCTCTTGTTCTTGAGCCCGTACTTCATGAGGAGTTCGTTCTCTGCCTTGATCCTCTCGCCCTCCCACGGGTGGGACGGCTTCTCGTACTTCCTTCTGGAGAATTTAGGGTCGCCCATCGCTCACACTACTCCTTCTTCTCCGGCTCTGCCGTGGCTTGGGCTGGCCCCTCCTTTCTCCTCATGACCCCCATGGTCATGCCGGTCCTGCCGTTGGACCTAGTCCTCTGGCCCCGGACCTTGTGGCCGTTCTCGTGCCTAATGCCCTTGTAGCACCTGATCATCCTCATCATGTTGACGTCGTCGCGCTTGAAGAGCTCGACATCGACGCCTACTAGGTGCAAGTCGGCACCGCTGGACCAGTCATTCTGTCTGTTGACCATCCAGTGGGGCACTTTCTCAGAATAATCCGTGATGAGCTTCTCGAGCTCGGTAGTCTTCTCCTCAGGGAGGTCGCCCATTTTGACCTTCTTCGGGATCCCGGCCATCCTGGCGATGATCTCGGCGGTCCTCATGCCCACGCCCTTGACAGAGCTAAGTCCAATGACGACGTCCTTGTTGCCGTCGACATCGGTGTTGACGAGTCTGACTATGTACCTGAAGTTCTCATCCCTCTTCTTCACGGGTGCCGAGGGTGCTCCCTGGGCCTTCTCGGCCTTCTCGCCCTTCTCGGCCTGTTTTCCCTTCTGTCCCTTGGGCTTGGGCTCCTTCTGTTCTGCCAAACGGTGACCTCCACGGCTCTGTGATTACAGTCAACTCCCGGACGCACAATGGCTGCTGTCTGGGAAGTAATTCCCCGACACACTAAGGTGTATAAAACACTTATGCTCGTGACTTATGGCCGGTTATGGGTACGTTTCAGCGTGCCAGTCATCAAGTCTAGGTCTTCCGGTCCCTGCTCCTTCCCTTCTCCCTATCCGCGAACCTCACAGCCTCTGCCACTCCCTGGTCCAGGGTCACGGGGAGGATATTCGCCTCGTAGCCCATCCCCCTGAGTCTCTTGAACAGCTTGGATATCTGGGGCGGCTCTAGGCCTGCCTTCTCCAGCACCGCGTCCTGCGCCATGAGCTCCGCCAGTCCGCCGTCGAACGCGACACCGCCGTTCAGGAGGACGACCCTGTCCACGATCTCCGCGGCAGCTTCGAGGTCGTGCGTGGCTATGAGCATCGTCTTGTTCATGTTCCTCAGGAGCTCGATCAGACTGGACCGCGAGTGCGGATCCAGGCCTGCAGTAGGCTCGTCAAGGAGAAGCAGGCTCGGCTCCATCGCCAGCACCCCGGCGATTGCAACCCTCTTCTTCATGCCGTGGCTGAGCCTGTGCGGCTTCCTCTTGGCCAGGTCCTCGATGGATGTGCTCCTGAGCGCTCTGGCGACCCTGTCCTCGATGCGCTCGAGGCCGAGGTTCACGGGCCCGAAGGCCACGTCCTCCTCGACAGTCGGCATGAATATCTGGTCGTCCGGGTCCTGGAACAGGAGGCCTATGTGGCGCCGGACTTGGTCTGCCGTATGCTCATCGAGCCCCTCCTCCATGACTCTCACAGAACCGCGGAATGGCGTCCTGAATCCAGCCACCAAGTGCAGGAGAGTCGATTTGCCCGCCCCGTTCGGCCCTATCACGGCGACCTTCTCACCCTCTTCTATCGTGAGGTCGATCTCCTTCAATGCGGGCGTGCCGTCCTCGTACGTGAATGAGAGCGCCTTTACCTCCAGCACCTTCACTGGGACACCCCCAGCTGAAGTATGACCAGGAGCGAGGAGAGGCATGCGAACCAGGCCATGAATGCGAAGTCCCCCGCCTTCAGGCGCGAGGTCCGCATCTGCTTCATGTCCGATCGGAAGCCCCTCGCCCTGAGCCCCTCATATCCGTTGTCCGCCCTCGTGGAGGCCCTCACGAATACCATGCCCGCCGTGTAGCTTATGATCCGGAATCCTCTGCGGTCAAGGAGGCCCCTGCCACCCTTGAACCCGCGCGCCCTTCTCGCAGTCTTCATCCTTTCCAGCTCGTCCCCGAGGATGAGTATGTATTTGTAGGTCAGCATCATGAGCGTCGAAACGAGCCTCGGGACCCTCAGCCTCCTCAGGCCAGAGAACAGCTCGAAGGTCTCCGTGCCGCTGGCCAGCACCAAGAGCGCGAGTACGCAGGAGCTGGTCCTGGCCCACATGTCAAACCCTCGTTCGAGGCCAGAGAAGAT
>DUKU01000040.1:2273-3738 GCA_013329135.1 Thermoplasmata archaeon | reverse complement strand
GAACCCTCGTTCGAGGCCGGAGAAGAGGAAGACTGAGACGGATGCCATGAGTATGAACGGGAGCGCTCCCAGGTACATCCTGATGAGGTGCCGGTAAGGGACCTGACTCATGGCTCCGAAGGACACCGCGAGTAGCAGAGACGCGAGGATGAGATCAGTCCGTGTGAGGAGTGCGGTCGCCACGACGAACATGACCACTCCGACGATCTTAGCCCTAGGGTCAAGTCTGCCGAGCCAGCTGGCTCTCGCGTGCTCGTCCAACTCCGCCGGCCTGGTGTGGTGTCCTCGTACGTGTGCGACTATCATCGAGCATCATTCTGCCGATCTTCCGGCGCGAAGGACTTTCATCATCCCGAGGCCGGCCAGGGCTACTGCGACGAACCCGAGTATCCCTGCGAAGAGCGCTGCGAAGTAGCTCTCGCCGTAGGTGAGCGGCGATGTCAGCAATGGCTCGGCCTCCCCGATGCCAGCGTCTTCCATGGTCTTCTCAAGACCATCCGCTCCCTCGCTCGAGTAGATGAAGTAGAGCGGAAGCGCGAGTGCGAAGGCGATTAGTATCGCAACCGTCGCCTGGGCGATTCCTGATGATAGGATGCTCTTGAGGCCTATCGTCGACACTGGCCTGCTAGCCGGTGACCTGAACATCTCCGGCGCGACCTTGAGCACATATGCGGCCACGCCGACCGTGATGATCGCCTCGCCCACACCGATGACTGCATGGTATCCGAGCATCGCCGGCACCGACACGGTCGCGGCGATGCCGTATGAGCCATCGGATATTGCGTAGCTGACGGCCAGCTCGGCCGTTCACGCGGCGGAGGCGATGAAGACAGATGCCCACGCGCCTGCGCCGATGGCGAAAGCCTCGCCCGCAGTGAACACCTTACCGGACGGCGCCTCTCCCTTGGAGAGGAGCGGCTTGAGCATCGTGTAGACTCCCCAGCCCATGAGGGGCGCGATGATGGCCATGTTGACGGCGTTCAGGCCGAATGCGGTCAGCCCTCCGTCTCCGAACATGAGCGCTTGTATGAGGAGTATCACGGTCATGCCCACGATGGCTATGACCGGGCCGACCATGATGGCGAAGAGTGCGCCGCCTATGAGGTGGCCAGTTGTCCCTCCGCCGATCGGGAAGTTGAGCATCTGCGCGACGAAGATGCCGGCGCTGAGCACGGCTATCCTGGGGAGGTCCTTGTCCTTGACCCTTCTTCCAGACATGTATATCGCAATGGCTGCGACGACCGCGAATTCCAGCCAACCCAGGCCTGCTATCAGAGGATCCATCAATCCGTCCGGGATGTGCATCTCACGCCTCTCCTGTAATACGAATCGTAACTTTCGTAATACGACATCGGACACCAACTATTTATCGCCTGCGGATGACGCGTCGCCGCGCGTAAGAAGGGTTATGATGGGCCTCGTCTTTCCATCCATCATGGCGGGGAAGACGCGCGTGTCATTGAGC
>DUKU01000040.1:0-2076 GCA_013329135.1 Thermoplasmata archaeon | reverse complement strand
TACGACCATCACGCCAGAGGCGTGAACAAGGCGCTGACCGAGCTGCAGCATGACTACCACGAGGTCGTGGGGGCGACGATGCACATACACCTCACGAAGCACACGTGCCTAGAGGTCATCTCGTTCGAGGGAGAGGCGGAGAGGGTCCGCTCACTCGCGACGATGCTGCAGTCACAGAAAGGCGTGCTCAGCCTCAAGGTCGTCACAGCCCCTTCTCTGTGACCTTCGGTGCCAATATCGCGAAAAAGGCACAATAATCGTCATGGTCTTCTTCTGATTGTGCAGAAAAGTGATGACTCTGTGGATGGGTCCCAGGCCTTCAGTGCCCGCCTATCAGGATGAGCGCGATCGATGTGCCGAGCCCCGCGATGACGAACCTGAGGCCCGTGTAGACGAGCATCTCCTTGATGAGGCTGCCGAGGTACGACCCGAGCACGAACAGGAACGCAAGTGTCATGATCGTCGCCGTGACGACGGCCTCGTCGAGCCCCATGAAGTAGAACGGGATGAGCGGGACGAACGCAGCCAAGAGCGGTGCTATCCCGTGGGCGAATGCGCTGACCAACACGCTCACGTTCATGGCCTCCTTCCTCGTCCCCTCGACGGCGCACAACATCGCCTTCTCGAGGTGCCTGTGGCTCAGCATGTGCTCGACCCGCTCGGCTTCGTAGGCCCCGACTGCGCTGGACACAGCCAGCGCGACGCCGCCCGCGACCCCCGCACCCAGTATGAGCTGCTTCGCGAGTTCCGGGTGCACGCTAGCCTGGGCGACGTACGCGCCGAGGATGACTCCCAGGATCGTGAGCGCGCCGTCGAACGCGCCTATGACGAAGTACCTCCTGGCGATGGCGCCGGACTTCGTCAGCTCGAAGTGGAACCTGAGCTTCTTGAGCCTCTCCTTGAAGGTGATCATCTGACACTCACTCTTGGTCGAGCGCCTTCCTGACGGCCTCTACCGCCGAATCCAGGGCCCGCTCGATCTTGCTGGCGTCCGGACCCCCGCCCTGGGCGAAGTGATGCTTCCCCCCTCCTGAACCTCCCACTATCGTCATGGCGGCTGACACGAGGGTCTTGCAGTCGAGGGACAGGTCCTGACTCCTGGCCACGATGACCTTTGCCCCTCCCTGGTCCGAGCCGAGCACCGCTACCGTCTTCGGCTGTGCTATGATCTGCTTCGCGAGGCTCACGAGGTGCTTCATGTCCTCGGACTGCATGTGCCTCACGATCCTGACGTCCTTGACATGAATGGCCTTCTTGACGAGGTCTTCGACGGTCTCGCCCACGAGCCCCTTCTTCACGGAGTCCAGGCCCTTCCTGAGGTCCTTCCAGTCGGCGATGAGCTTGTCGACAGCGATCCCGAGCGCGTCTGGCGTCGTGTTCAACTTGATGCTCACGTCCTTGACAGTGTCCCAGACGGACATCATCCTCTCCACGGCCGACATGCCGGACGCGAACTCCAGCCTGACGACCCCGTCCTGGATGCGTTTGGTCTGGAGTATCTTGATGGCACCGACCTCGAGGGTGTTCTTGCAGTGTATGCCGCCGCACGCCTCGACGTCGAAGTCCCCTATCTTGACGACCCTGATCTCCTTCCCCGGGACGGCGCCTCCCTGGTACAGCCTGAAGCCGTGCCTCTTCTCGGCGACGTTCCTCTCCATGAACGAGCTCTGGACCTTGATCCCTGCCAGCACGGTCTCGTTCGATATCTTCTCGATCCTCTCGAGTTCGTCTGGGGTGAGGTCCGCGTAGTGCGTGATGTCGAGCCTGGCGAGGTCAGCCGCCTTGTGCGCCCCTGTCTGCCAGATGTGGTTTCCGAGGACCTTCCTGGCGGCCCCGTTTATGATGTGCGTCGCGGTGTGGTGCCTCTGGAGGCGCCTCCTGCGAGGCTCGTCTATCGTGCACGTGATGAGCTTCCCGGCCTTGGCCTGCATCTCGCCCTCGACCTTGTGTGCCACGACGTTCCCGATCTTGTCGACGTGGACGACCTTCATGTCCTTCATGGTGCCAGTATCACTCTCCTGGCCTCCGCCCTCGGCGTAGAAGTATGATTTGTCGAGCACGACGAGGTCACCAACG
>DUKU01000108.1:5853-5992 GCA_013329135.1 Thermoplasmata archaeon | reverse complement strand
CCGAGGTCGACTCCATCCAGAAGACGGTCGATGAGCGGTGGGCGATGCTCCTCGAGAGGGAACACAAGGGGCCCTGACCGG
Organism: Thermoplasmata archaeon; assembly: GCA_013329135.1. Classification (GTDB taxonomy): domain Archaea; phylum Thermoplasmatota; class Thermoplasmata; order UBA10834; family UBA10834; genus UBA9653; species UBA9653 sp9653u. Next base: position 5,911 of record DUKU01000108.1, on the reverse strand, counting down.
TTCAGGCGACCTTGACGAGCCTCTTCCTCTTGTATCCCGTGACGACCTTCAGGCTGCC
>DUKU01000108.1:5347-5563 GCA_013329135.1 Thermoplasmata archaeon | reverse complement strand
AGCTTCGACGGCGTTGAGATGACAACGACGTTGGCTGCCCTGACAGCCCTGATGACCTTCGCCGAGATCTGCTGGTTGCCCCGGCCGAAGAAGAACCCTTGGGCGCCGATTGGAGAAACGACGATCCTGGCATCCCCGTGCCCTGTCAGTTCCTCGAGGATATCGGCCTCGGATGCGTCCTCACGGACTCGAACCCCGTCCCTGTACAAGTCGACG
>DUKU01000108.1:1451-5114 GCA_013329135.1 Thermoplasmata archaeon | reverse complement strand
GCCTCTGACCGCTGGAAGGCGAGCAGGAGCCCTCCGAGCTCGGAGGGGGTGTTGACGAAGACCGCCGAGTGCATCTTGACCCCTGAGGGCACCCCCACGATCGGCACGTCCGTCCCCGCCTCGGACAGGACGTCCCTGGCGGTGCCGTCGCCTCCCACGAAGACTATGATGTCGGCCCCCCTCGACACGAATGCGCGAGCCGCCGCCCTGGTGTCCTGAGCAGTGGTGACCGCTCCATGGTCGCACACTACATCGTAGGGACTTCCCAAGGCACCGATGGAATCCTCGCCCATCTCCCCTCTGCACGTCAGGAACAGCATGTCCGCGTCGGTCACGGATATGCTACTGAGCGCGGCATCGGCTCTCTCTAACGCCTGCGCGCGTGCGCCTCTGCGTCTCGCCTCACGGAGGATGTCCTCACCGTCGGTCCCCTTGAGACCTACCGCACCCCCCATGCCCGCGACCGGGTTCACGACGAAGCCTACCCTCAGCATCGTTCGATAGTCAGGCGGTTATGGGTAGAAACTCTTTTTGTCATGATGTGGTGCCGGCGCCATCGCCGAGGTGAAAGAATCAGAATGGAGGCCGTGTGGCCTCCTGATATGGTTTGGGTCCGTCTAGGACGCGGGTTCCGCTGACGGCGGAGTCACGAAATCCGCGACCTCGGATATGGAGTCGAAAGTCCAGGCGCACAGAGGCTCCCATGCTGCGGGGCCATCTGGGGAACTGGCGGAGACCATCAGGTGGACCTTGATCTGCTCCCCGTCCTCGTACTCGTCCTTGGAGAGGAACACCTTCCCCGAGCGGCGCTTCAGCTTCCTGAACGCTCCGGACCTGACGGGCACGGACACGTCGCCAAGCTCGGACCGCTGAGTGGCGGTCTCGAGGTCCTCGGCGTAGAGGCTGAACAGGCGTCGCACCTCCTCTTCGAGGTACACCTTCCTCAGGGTGTCCCACTCGCCCTCGTCCATGGTCGAGTACACCAGCCAGTTCTTCATGCCCTTGACCAGGTTTGCCATCGCAGCTCACCTCCTTCCGTCCCAGTTCCTACATATTCAGAAGAACCCGGGGCCGAAGTTGCCCAGCATCGGGTTGAGGTCGGCGTGTATGAGCTGCTCGGACATCTGCGGTGGCCTGACAGGTGACGGTTCCTCGAAGTCGTCGGCGTATCCGACCACGTCCTCCATGAGGGTCGAGACATACGAGCTCGTCTGGGCGCTCACGCTCTCGACGATCTTCATGACACTCCTGTCGATGACCTTGAGTGCCTCGGACATCGGGAGCTCATCAGCTAGTCCGACGAGCTTGTTGTTGTCCAAGACGATCGTGAAACTCGCCTGCTCCCTCAGCTTGGCGAGCCCATCGTTGGCCGCCTCGTTCCTTCCTTCATGGTTGAACGGCATTATCGGCAGCGCGAACGACACTGCGTTCGTCTCGCGCGCGACGCTCGCAACCACTGGCGCGACGCCAGTGCCCGTGCCTCCGCCCATCCCGGCCACCACGAAGACTATGTCATAGCCCTTGATGGCCTCGCGGATCACTTCGCGCGCCTTTTCGGCACAGTGCTCCCCTACTTCGGGATACCCCCCGGCGTCATTGCCGAAGGCGACGTCCTTCCCTATCAGCACTTTCCGGTGGGCGTCGACCTTCCTCAGGTGGTCCTCATCCGTATTGATGGCCACGGTCTCCACTCGGTTATGCTTCCAGTACATTCCGTGCACTATGTTCGAGCCAGCGCCGCCGCATCCCACGACTGCGATTGTAGGCTCTCCCAAGCTCACTCCTAGCGAGTTGATCAGCTCTTCCGTCCTGCTCCCATCTTCCGCCGTCATCCTTTTGGCCTCCGTTCACCGCCGCCACGGTGGAGAGGAGACTCTCTAGAGAGTCTCCCCCAACAGTGTCGATGTCGCCCTCAAACGGTGCCTATGTTCTTGGCACGACCTTGACCGCGCTCCGCTGCTGGTTAGCGTCCTTCTTCAGCGTCTCCACGTGCTCCGCGTGGAGGAACTGATGTCGGGCGCAGTCCGCGAGCGCCTCGGACGTCGAGTTATAGACGCCCTCAGCGACCAAGTGCGCGATCGTGTCTAGAACGAGCGGTGGCAGTTCCACCACGACCTCGTTCATCTTCTTCGTCCCTTGAGCACACCCGAGCTTCGCCTCAACATACGCGCGTATTGCTGCGCGCGCAAGTTGCGATCTGTTGGAGAACTCGTTGCTCGCGGTGATGAACTCGTCTATCAGACGCAGATCGTCCGCGTCCAAGCGAAGAGTTATCCGCTCGTTCTCCAAAGGGTCGTTCAAGTGTGCATCCCATCCCGATTTTCAGACGCAGAAGGGACATATGTCATACGACCGTATATATAGGTATCCAAAATGTCACATTTCGTCTGATTATGTCATATTGGCGTACTGGCGACCTTGCGCCGGCACCCCTGAGGTCCTCATTCGGTATGACATTTTCACCACTGAACTACAGACATGGCATACGCGGGCAACCTTTATCAACAGGATGCCGCATCGGTCGGTCAGCAGTTGGGAGACTAACAGTTTGAACAAGGACGACCGAGAGGTCGACTCGCGGCGCCGGAAGAGCAGGGCACTTCTGGCAGTCGTCGGGCTCGGCATCGCATTCTTCGTAACGGGTTTCGTATTGGCAGTCACATCGCTCTCGGAACCCGACACCGTGCTGGCCAGCGAGGATGCCCTTCAGACGTCGGGTTCAGGTGTCGGGAGCGCATCCTTCACACTGTTCCTCGGGTTACTTCTCAGCCTCGCTGGCGTCGTCCTTGCGACGGCTGGTCCGGCCATGTTCTTCATCCATGCCGGCAAACGGTCAGGTTGAGACCGCCCCGGCACCGTCGAATAACCTTTTATCGCACCCGCACATTCCGTCCTCTGCTGGCTGACTGAGATGACGCTCGACTTCTCCGCAATCGAGGCCAAGTGGCGAGATGCCTGGTACGAGGCTAGGATAAACGAGTCCGAGCCCGAACCGGGCAAGAAGAAGTTCTTCATGATCTTCGCGTACCCCGGGGTGACTGGGTACATGCATGTGGGCCACATGCGCGGCTACAGCGTCACTGACGCCATCTGCCGCTACAAGCGCATGACCGGGCACAGGGTCCTGTTCCCGGTAGGCACCCATGCCACGGGTAATGGCGCCATCAGCTTCGCCCGCAAGGTGGAGCGGAGGGACCCGGCGACGATCGGCATCCTCGAGGCGAACGGATGCACCAGCGAACAGATATCCAAGCTCTCCGACCCGCAGGAGGTCGTCAGGTTCTTCAACCATGTCTATGTGAACGACTACTGGAAGCGCTTCGGGTTCATGTCCGACTGGCGCAGGTTCACATCCACCGTGAACCCCGACTATTCGAAGTTCATCGAGTGGCAGATGAGGAAGCTCATGTCCCTGGGACTCCTAGTGCAGAGGCCGTACTATGCCCCTGCATGCGTGGAGCACGGGCCCGTCGCAATCGACGCTTCAGAGACAGATATAATGAAAGGAGGCAGCGCCGAGGTCCTCGAGTACACACTCCTCAAGTTCGACCTCGAGGATGGCAGGAAGCTCGTGGCTGCGACGCTCAGGCCAGAGACCGTGTTCGGCCTGACCAACTTCTGGGTCAACCCCGAGGTCGAGTACGTGGACGCCCAGGTCGGCGG
>DUKU01000108.1:755-1324 GCA_013329135.1 Thermoplasmata archaeon | reverse complement strand
GGTTCCGCGGATGGGAGGGCGCTCATGGGCAAGAGGTGCAAGGCGCCATACACGGGCAAGATGATCCCGATCTTCCCCTCCAAGCTCTGCGACCCTGACGTCGGCACGGGGCTCGTGATGAGCGTGCCATCGGATGCCCCAGTGGACTGGATAGGCCTCGTCGAGCTCAAGAGGGACGGCGCTTCGATGAAGATTCACGGCATCACGCCTGAGATGCTCGACTCCGCGGCTCCAGTGGCGATAATAGACACGCCTGGATGGGGCAAGATGCCCGCCGTCGAGATCACCCAGAAGATGGGCATCGTCTCGCTCGACGACCCGAAGCTGGAGGATGCCACGAAGGAGGTCTACAAGAGCGGCTTCCACAAGGGTGTGATGAACGCGTCGTGCGGCTCCTTCGCCGGACAGCCTGTGGAGCGCGCCAAGGACGCCATCAGGGTGGAGATCCTGGCGAACGGCCAGGGAGCGGTGATGTACGACCTCTCGGAGGAGGTCCTTTGCAGGTGCGGGGGAAAGGTGCATGTCAAGAAGATACCCGACCAGTGGTTCATCGACTACTCCAACCCCGG
>DUKU01000108.1:0-496 GCA_013329135.1 Thermoplasmata archaeon | reverse complement strand
AGGTTCCCTTACGACCCCAAGTGGATCATAGAGGCGATCGCGGACAGCACACTATACCCTGTCTACTACGTCATATCGATGTACGCGAACCAGGGGCTGGTCAAGCCTGAGAGCATGACGGAGGCATTCTTCGACTATGTCCTCCTCGGCGAGGGGACCGCGGAGGAGGTGCGCAGGGCGACAGGAGTGCCTGAGGCCACCCTCGACCGCATCAGGAATGAGTTCGAGTACTGGTATCCGCTGGACATCAACCTGGGCGGGAAAGAGCACATGACCGTGCACTTCCCCGTGTTCCTCATGAACCATGTGGCGATCCTGAGGCCCCAGCACTGGCCGAGGGGAATACTGGTCAACTGGTACATCACATCGAGCGGCGGGAAGATATCCAAGTCGAAGGGCGGCGCCCAGCCCATAACCGACGCTGCGGAGAGGGTCGGCGTGGGCGCTCTCCGGGTGTTCTACGCTCCCATCGCGGCCCCGTACGGTGGCGTCGGCT
>DUKU01000056.1:4013-10707 GCA_013329135.1 Thermoplasmata archaeon | reverse complement strand
ATGACCTCGTTGATGGAGTCCTCGAACAGCAGAACGGCCTTCTCGGAACACCTGTGGAGCGCGTCCTTGGCCTTGGCGAACTCGTGTCTTGACAGGAACTCGTGGACCATGTCCACCATCTCGTCACACTGGGTCGTGTCTATGCCCACCTTGCGCAGGCGCTCCACCTGCTCCGTGACGGAGCTCAGCTCTATGCGGGCGTTGTCGATGCTCTCCCTTATGATGTGGATCTCGTCCCCGCTCTCCAGGGCCTTGCTGAGGGCGTCGACGTACTTTCCCTTCAAGAGCAGGTCCTCGGCCTCGCTCACCAGCCTCCTGACCGCTTCGCTGGAGATGCCCTCCTCGGCCGCCTCATCGTACTTCCTCCGGGCCATGTCGACGGCTTTGGAGCCGACCTCCCTCTGGAGTTCAGCCCGGTCCATCTCGACTTCGCACTGCATGGCGAGCCTCAGGGCGTCCTGGTACCGCTTGTCGTTGAACGCTGCGACACCGTCGGCGACGCATCTCTCGGCGGTCCCGATACTGGCTCCTTCGGATGTCGCTCTGTCGATCCTCTCTTTGAACCTCTCCAATGTGCTCCAGATGGTGTTCCTTGTCACCTCGGATGAGGTCTCGGATGATTTCTTCGCGAGCTCGAGTGCGATCGCGTACTGATGCCGTGTGAGCGCTTCGACTGCCTGGTCAAGGAGTTCCCTCGAGGGCCCGACCTCCATGTCCAATGTCTCGGCGTCCTTGAGGTTCGTCCTCGCGACCTTGATCTCCACAGCGGCCTGGGAGCTCAGGTTCTTGATCTGGTCGATGTCGTTCTTCGCGGAGTCGATGCATCTGAGGGCCTCCGGGTAGTCTCCCGTTCGGACAAGGGCAACCGCCTTCTCTGCGAGCACCTCGGGTCCAGACGTGTCCACTCCGACGTTCTTCGCGTCGGTGATGAGCCTCTGGAGGTCCTTGACCATGATCTTCGAGGCCTCGGTGATGCTCTCGACAGCCCTGTCGCTGCACAACTTGGCGGTCTCGAGGGCCTGTTCGTAGTCCTTCGCCTTCATGAGGTCCTTGGCCCTTGCCAGCATCTCCTGTGCCTCTGAGACATCGATCCCGTTCTCTTCGCCGAGGTCGATACTCTCCTTCGACGCGAGGATGAATTTGGCCGCAAGATACATCGCGAGCTTCTTCTCGGCGGCACTGGTGAGGTCGTTGAGCATCATCTCGGCTTCGTCGAAGTCGCCTTCGTGGAACTTCGCCTTCGCGGTCTCCAACGCCTTGGACTGCTTGGACACATCCGCCCTGCTCCTCTGCGCCTCGGATATGAGCTCCTCCGCGCGTCGGATCTTGTCCTTGATCCCGTCGAACCTGGTGATCATGTCCTTCAGCGATACGCGGGTGTCGCGGAGCGCGGAGTGTGCTGCCTCGAGGTCCTTCTTCTCGAAGCTGGCCCGCGCCTCCTTGATCCGTGCCTTGGAGGATTCCACATCGATGCCGACTGCCTTCGCTTCTTCCAGGGTGTCCTTGATACCCGAGAACTCCGCCTGCACGAGTTTAAGCATCATGTCGTTGGCGCTCTCGATGATCTCCTTCGCCCTGGCGGTGGCGTCCTCGTACACCTTCCTGGACATCGCCTGTCTTACTCTGTTGAGCAGTATGTCGAGGTCAGCAACATCGCCGTCCATCCCCTTGAGCGTCTCGATCTTGGCCGTGGCAAGGGCAAGGAGTCTCTCGCACTCCTCCTCGCCTGCCTTCTCGATCCTCTGCTGGGCCTCCTTGAGGAGCTCGAAGACCTTCTCGAACGCATGGTCCGACAGTCTGAGCCTCGCGTCTGTTATGTTCTCGGTGACCTTGGCGAGGTCCTCCTGTCCGGAGAACCCCTGGACGAACTGGTCGAGGTTGTGAAGCTTGTCGCTGAGCACCCTGGTCATCGCGGCGTTGGCGGCGTCCAGGCCGGCCCTGGCTTGTTTGACGCTCTCGGGCATGTCCTCTTCGGACATCGATGCGAGAGCTCTCTGGAGCAGTCCCTCGGTCTCGGACATGTCCGCGCCGACCGACTTCCCCAGTTTGAATGCCCTGTCAGTGGCGTCGATCGCGTCCATGGTCCAGTCATGTGCGGCCTTGCGAGCCTCTCCGAGGCCCTGTTTCGCGAGCTCGGCCGTCCTCTCGTACTCCTTCGATTCGAAAGTCTTCTTCGCATCTGCGAGGACCCTCTTGACTGATGATGCGTCCCCACCGAGGTCTTCAGCGAACTTGATGGCCTTTGCGAGCTCGACGATCTGGTCCCTCGCGCTGTAGAACACGGCCAGCGCATCGTCGATCTCCTTCCTGCTCTGCTCGGCATACCTGACGGAGTCCTCGAACTTGCCCAGCCGGTAGTTGTCCCTCGCGGTGTTGAGCAGCATGATGGCTTTTGTCATGTCGACGCCGATCTTCTTAGCCAGGACGAACTTGTCCTTGGCCTGGGCGATGACATCGAGCACGGACTTGAACTGCTTCTCCCGGATCCTCTCGTTCGCGAGGTTGATCGCGCGCAGGGCCTCGATGTAGTTCTTCTGCTTCAGGGCCGTCTGTCCCTGTTCCAGGAGTTCCTGGGGCGAGGTGACGTCCTCGTCGACGGCCTTGAGCCGCCTGATGCCCTCCTTGGCCTCCCTCAAGATGTCCTGCAGCTTGGATGAGATTGAATTCTCGCCCTCCGCCTCCGCCCGTTTGGCGTATGCGAGGGCCTCCTTGAACCTGAGCGCTTCCAGGGCGGCTTTGGCCCGGTCGACGTGCGCCTTCACCTTCGACATGTCCGCCTTGAGTTCGTCGCCCGCGGCTATGAGCTCCTCGACATCGTCGATCGCGGTGTTCACCTGATCTCGGACGTTCTCGCCCGCGCCCTCGAGAGCTTCCTTCACATGCATGAGGCCGGTCTCGTACTCCTGCTTGTCCAGGGCGCTCCTGCCCTTTCGCAGAAGCTCTTCGTAGAGGGACACGTCGTCGCCCATCTCCTTGGCCTGGATCAGGACCTCCTGGGCCTGCGACAGCAACGATGAGAAGTATTCATGGAGTGCCCTCTCCGCGGCGTCATACGCGCTCTTGGCACTCTTCATGGCGCTCTGGTGGTCGTCCCTGAGGGCCTGCTCCCTGCTCTTCTCGAGGAGCTCGAGGGCGCCCTTCGCGTCCGAGGCCGGTATCTGCGCCAGGTTCAGCAGTCCCTCGGCGGAGTCAGCGACCTCGCCGATGCGTTTCACGAATGCGGACTTCGCCTCGTCGGAGGCCTTCCTCACATGTGCGAGGGCGGTCTGGTAGTCCTTGCCATTCATGGATGCGTTGAATTCGGCCAGCGTGCGTTCCACATCAGAGACGTCCGTGTCGTTCTCCTTGCAGGTCTTGAGGAACTCCTGCAGCGAATCGTGCTCCTGCTCGGCCCTCTCCTTGTTCTTGCCTGCCTCCTTGGCACGCTCCTCCAGCTGCTTTGCGAGTTGGAGGCTCTTCAGGTAATTCCCGGCCACGATCTATCTAGCTCCTGCTGTCTGAGCTTATAAATGAAGCCCTCGCTGGCAATCGCTTTTTGCAGTGTTCACATTTTATTAAGGCGACTTAAACGTATCGCTACCTGTATCAATTGTGATAGACCCCTTCGGTTTGGCGCCTCTCCTGGCGTTAAATAGTGACCGCTTCAAGGCGCGAGAGTCTGTCTCCTCTCCCGCCTGAGCTCCTCCGCCTTGCCTTTCGCAGTTGACGCGAAGGATGCGTCCATGCAGTAAGGCAGGTTGATGAGAACGTTCGCCAAGGCTCCGTCGACCCCTGCGCCTGCCAGGCGTCTCGCGACCTCGATGTCGGACGAGGCGCTCTTCGTGCCGGTCGATGCCACATTCTCGGAAAGCCTCAGGACCTTCACGCAAGCCTCCGCAGTGGACATCGGGACCTCCATCGCGACGCGGACGGCGTCCGCATACGCGGTCACCGCCTTCCCGTCCGCAGGCGCGGTGCGCTTCGCTCGGGTCGTCTCGACTACCTTATCGTACGCCAGCGCGTCATCTGCCGCGAGTCTCAGCAGGAGGGACGAGAGCGCATCCGACTCCTCCTTCAGCACGGCGAGCTTCGACCAGTTGCCTTCGTGCTTCTTGTTCTTGAGCGTGATGCCACACACCATCGACAGGAGCGATGCGGCCATGGCCCCGGCGGCCGCCGCTGCGGTCCCGCCTCCTGGGGACGGCTCAGCGGATGCGAGCTCGTCGCAGAACGCTCTGAGTCCCTTCGCGCTCGTCAGCACCAGATCCTCCTCTCCAGCACCTGGCTGCTCGCAAAGTTAGGGACCTTGAGGAACCTGCCAGCGAGGTCGCAGACGGCGTCGAGCGGTATCAGGCCTATGATCTCGCTCTCGGCCACCTCGACGCCTCTGGCGTCGGCTTCCTTCTTGACCTCTCCGAAGACCTTCGAGATGGGTGTGACCGTGTAGTCGGTCAGGTTCATCGACACCTGGACCATCCCCTTGTCCTTCAGATGGAACCCGAGTGCCTTCACATGGGGCAAGCCCCCGCTGCTCGCCCTGATCTTCTTCGCGATCGCCTTCGCCACCTCGACGTCCTCGGACCTCAGGTTGACGTTGAACGCGATGAGCGGCATCCTAGCGCCTACGGCGATGGCGCCCGCGGTCGGGTGCACCGCCCTCGGGCCGTAGTCCGGATACCGTGAATCGTCAGTCAGTATGGCCTCCCTCAGGCCCTCGAACTGTCCCCTTCTCACGACCTCGAGGTTCTTCCTCTCGGGCCTCCTCGCGGCCGCTTCGTACATGTAAACGGGTATCTTCAGATGTTTTGCGATCCTGACGCCCACCTTGTTCGCGATATCGATGCAGTCCTCCATCGTCGCCCCAGAGATGGGCACGAACGGCAGCACATCGAGCGCTCCCATCCTCGGATGTTCCCCCGTGTGCTTGTTGAGATCGATCAGTTCCATGGCCGCCCGGGCGCCCCTGAAGGCACTCTCCTGGACGCTGTCCTTGGTGCCCGTGAATGTGACGACGCTCCTGTTGTGGTCAGGGTCCATCTCGACGTCGAGGACCTTGGTGCCGGGGACGGACCTGAGGGAGTGCACTATGCTGTCGACGACCTCCTTCCTGCGCCCTTCGCTGAAATTCGGGACGCACTCGATCACTGCCGCCATCGTACCAGAACCGGTTGTGGGGAATCGGTTAGCTGCTCTTATAAGGTCTTCTCTATCGGACGTGCGACCAGGCGCATCACTTCTTGATGACGTCCACAGCCGCCACCTTTTCTAGGACGAGGTCGGTCAGTCGTTCCTCTGTCACGGTAGACATCTCCCTTTCAGTTATGCCGAACCCCGCGAGTTTGGCCCTGTCTCGCATCGTTCCTATCCGGGGAAGCTTCGACCATCCCTCGCGTGGCGAGAAGTGTCCCTTGAGCACTGCGACGACGACGCTCTCCGTCGCGTCTCCCACGGCCATCTTCCTGATCGCGCTCGAGAGCTGTCTCTCGCCCGATGCGTACAGGAGTGTCTCCATGGCCAGCGATTCGGAGGAGTTCCTCCCCTCGGCGGTGGCCTTGGTTGCGTGAAAGAAGGCGCTCTTGACATGGTCCGTCCCGAAGACCATGGCCCCGTCCATCATCAGTATCTCGGCGCCCGAGGCCTTGGCCTCCGCCAAGACCGTATCCATCAAGGCTTTCGCCTCTCCCCTGGAGACCGTCCTGGTCCATGCCTCAACATCCGTTTCGCCGGGACCGTGCATGATGATGACCACCGTCGCGTCTCTACCGGAACTCGACAAGAGACCTTTGCCCATCCTCGCTGGTGATGGGCATGGTCGGGTCCGTCTGGCCGAGCTGGTCCTTGATGGACCTCGCGACAGACTCCCCAATCGTTGGTATCTGCTTAAGCCTGTCGTAGCTGGTGTTCCTCAGGTCCTCGAGTCCCTTGATGCCCCTCGAGTACAGTGCGCGCGCGCGCACTCTGCCGAGTCCCCTGAGCTTCACGAGCTCCAGCAGTTCGGACCGGATGCCGTACCTCACCCTCGTGACGGCGTCCACGCATTCCATCGTGGCCTCTCTGTTGAACAGTTCGGAGAGGCGCGCGGACGAGTGCAGGAGCCACTCAGCCAACTCGACCTTGTTCCTGATGTCCCCGGGGCCTATCCCGAAGAAGCTGGACATCTCGTTCTCGTGCACTTCGGACATCCAGTCGGTGACCATCTTCGCGGTCTTGACCTTGGACAGGAACAGCTCGTACTGCTCAAGGTCCTCCGGCGGGTCTATCAGCAGCTGGTCCTTGACCTCGTCCAAGTACAGCTCGATCCACTCGTAGTCTGACTGCCTCAGGTAAAGGATGGGCATGTCCGGGACCGAGCACGCCGCCTGCACGAGCCCGAACTGCTTTCCAGGCTCGTATCTCTTGAGCGCGTCCCTGATGATGACCGCCGAGAGCGGATCGATGTACAGGTCGCTGACCCTCCTGCCGAACGGGGTCGCGGCCAAGCGGTCCTCCTCCGAGACCATCTCCTCATCTTTGAGGAATCCGACGATCCCCTCGATGATGTCGCGGAGGTAATGAGCGTCGACCTGATGCGCTAGGAATGTCTTCTGGAAGAATCCGTTCAGCTCGTCCAGCGAGTTCGCGTCCTTGGTCGCTATGAGTGCGAGCACGTGCGACCTCATGGCCGGCTCCGTGCCGAGCTTGGACCTGATGCTCTCGTTCTCTCCGAGGAGGTAGT
>DUKU01000056.1:0-3853 GCA_013329135.1 Thermoplasmata archaeon | reverse complement strand
CACATCTGCTTGACCTCGAGCACGGGTATGGAGACATAGCCTGCTCCGGAATCGTATCTGCGGATGTCCCTGACGATGACCGTCCTCGCCGGGAGATTGATGCCCGCGGCGAGGGTTGGTGTCGCGACTATGCAAGCGAGTTGGCCTGACCTGAAGCTCCCTTCGACCATCTTCCGCTGGGCGCTGGTCAGACCCGCGTGGTGGAACGCGCAGCCGCTCCTGATGCATTTTCCCAGCCTCTCGCCCATCGTGGTCGGCTCGTCCTGCTCCCCCACGAGCCTGTCAGCGGTCCTCGACAGGCTCTCGAGCTTCTCGGGGATCATCTTCTTGACCAGTTTGCCGAGGTCCTTCGCCTGGGACTCGCTCGACTTGCGCGAGTTCACGAAGACGAGGCACTGTCCGCCCGATGCGAGGGTGTCCTTGACGATGGCGTTCACGGGGGTTTCGTCGGCGTCGAGTTCCTTCTTCGAATTGTCCGTGAAGAATATCTCGCCGTCGGAGTACACGCCCTCCCTCAGCGGGACGGGCCGCCAGTCGCTGGTCACCAGCTCCGCGCCGAGCCATTCAGCCAGCTCAGAGGCGTTCTTGATCGTGGCCGAGAGTGCGATCAGCTGCGCTCCCGGATTGAATGTTCTGAACTTGACCAGGGTCACTTCCAGGGTGGGGCCCCTGCCGGGGTCGTTCATGAGATGGACCTCGTCCGCGACCACGACTGAGATCTGGTCGAGCCACTTGGTCCGATGCCTCAGGAGTGAGTCCGCCTTCTCGGAGGTCGAGATGACTATGTCGTACTTGTGGAGCTTCGCGTCCACCTCGTCATAGTCTCCTGTCGACTCCGCCACCTTGATGCCCAGGTCAGAGAACTTCGCGAGGTCCTCGTACTTCTCTGATGCCAGCGCTTTGAGCGGGACTATGTAGAGCGCCTTGCCGCCCCTCAGTACCGCTTGAAGTATGGCCATGTATGCCACGAGGCTTTTCCCGGAGGCCGTGGGGATTGCCACCACCACGTTCTTTCCGGCCAGGACGGACGCTGCGGCCTGCGCCTGAGGGGGGTACAGCTTCTCGATGCCGTCCTCCTTCAGTTTCCGCACGATCCTAGGGTCAAGTCCGATGTCCTCGACCCGCATACGGCGCACCTCGCGCTACCATGTCCCGTGAGCCTGCCACAGGTCCATTTATCATATCCGGGTACTTATAGGGGACCTGCGCCCTGCTGTAAATGCTGCTCCCTCCCCCGGCGGACGGACGGCTCTGCTCACTGGCTAGGTCAACTGAGTATTGTCTCACGGCGCAACGCTTATCTAGCACAGTCTTAATAGCTTTGACTACTACTGGTGTAGCGATGGCAAGCGTTGAAACCATGCGGTCGGAACTAGGCCTCCCGGACATCGAGGATTGGGTCAAGTCCCAGACCTTCGAGTCGACAGCGGATATCAAGATACCGCCTCAGCTCGTCGACCAGGTCATAGGCCAGGACGAGGCCGTCAAGGTCATCAGGAAAGCGGCCGAGCAGAAGAGGCACGTGATTCTCATAGGGGACCCGGGCACGGGGAAGTCTATGCTCGCCCGGTCAATGGTCGACTTCCTGCCGAAGGGGGAGCTGCAGGACGTGATCGCCTATCACAACCCCGACGACCCCAATGAACCCAAGATCAGGATCGTGCCCACGGGCAAAGGGAAGGAGATAGTCCATGCCCAGAAGTTGGAGGCGGAGCAGAAGCGTGCCCAGAAGAACTCGTGGATGTTCATGCTCCTGTTCGGGTTCATAGCCCTGTCCGCCATCATGTTCATGATCTACAAGGATGCCACGCTGCTCCTGATAGGCCTCATCGGCGGCATGCTTCTGTTCATGGTGTTCAGGTACACGGGCCAGCGGAAGGAGGCCATGAATGTCCCCAAGCTGTTGATCACCCACAAGCCCGATGAGATGCCCCCGTTCATAGACGCCACGGGCGCTCATGCGGGTTCGCTCCTGGGCGATGTCAAACACGACCCGTTCCAGAGCGGAGGCCTCGAGACCCCGGCCCATGAGCGGCTGGAGCCAGGGGCGATACACAAGGCGAGCAAGGGTGTGCTGTTCATCGATGAGATAAACATGCTCAGGATTGAGAGCCAGCAGAGCCTACTCACTGCGCTCCAGGAGGGCGAGTTCGGCATCCTGGGGCAGAGCGAGAGGAGCTCAGGCGCGATGGTCAAGAGCGAGCCCGTGCCGTGCGATTTCATACTCGTCGCTGCAGGCAACCTCGACGCGGTCGGCAGCATGCACCCGGCACTAAGATCCAGGATCAGGGGCTACGGGTACGAGATCTTCATGAGGAGCACGATGCCCGACACAGAATCGAACAGGGTCAAGCTCATCACATTCGTCGCCCAGGAGGTCTCCAAGGACAAGAAGATCCCCCACTTCAACAAGTCTGCTGTGGCTGAGATAGTGAGGGAGGCCCAGAGGCGCGCCGGCAGAAGGGGCATGCTCACGCTAAGGCTCAGGGAGCTGGGAGGCCTGGTCCGGGTCGCCGGAGACATCGCGATCGAGCGCGAGGCGAAGATCGTCGACGCGAAGCACGTCCAGGAGGCGAAGAGTATCGCCCGTTCCCTCGAACAGCAGGTCACCGACAGGGCCGTCGAGAGGAGAAAGGACTACAAGACCTGTCTCACCGAAGGCGCGGTCATCGGAGTTGTCAATGGCTTGGCTGTGCTCAATTCTGATTCATCCATGGCAGAGTTCTCGGGCATCGTGACGCCCATCGTGGCCGAGGTCACTCCACCACATAACCGTGAGGGTGGCAAGATAATCGCGACCGGGAAGCTCGGCGAGATCGCGAAGGAATCCGTGCAGAACGTGTCCGCGCTCATCAAGAAGTACACGGGCGAAGACATCTCCAACCACGACATACACGTCCAGTTCATAGGCACCTATGACGGCATAGAGGGCGACAGCGCTTCCGTTGCGGTCGCCACAGCCGTCATATCCGCCTTCGAGGAGGTCGAGGTCGACCAGACAGTGGCCATGACCGGTAGCCTGAGCGTCCGCGGCCAGGTGCTGCCCGTTGGGGGCGTCACCGCCAAGATAGAGGCCGCGGCCGAGATGGGTTTGAAGAAGGTGCTGATACCCGAGCAGAACATGAAGGATGTGCTGCTCGAGGACAAGTACATCGGCAAGATAGATGTCATACCCGTGCGCCTGTTCAGCGACGTGTTGACTCACGCGCTTGTGGGAGCACGCAAGGACGGGCTCCTGAAGAAACTCGCGGCCCTGGTCGCGGCCAGGAGCGTCCCGAAGCCTGGCCCTGTCCCAGGTGTGGACAGGCCAGTCGTGCACTGACGGAGGTATCGTCTTGAGAGGTCTGGTCATCGGCAGGTTTCAGCCACTGCACAAGGGCCACCTCGCGGCGATTAGGGAGGCTCTGAGCGCTTGTGACGACCTCGTCGTCGTCATCGGCAGCGCGGAACTATCTCATACGCCCGAGAACCCGTTCACAGCCGGGGAGCGATACCAGATGATGCTGTCCTCTCTCGCGGATGACGAGCGCCCGAGGATGCACATCATACCTGTGAGGGATGTTAACCGGTATGCGGCATGGGTGAGCCATGTGGAGTCGTACGTCCCCCCGTTCGATGTCGTATTCTCGAACAGCGACCTCACGAGGTCGCTCTTCTCGCAGGCGGGATACGATACCAGACGGACCAAGGCGTACAACCCGAGGTCATACTCGGGCACGGAGATACGCCGGAGGATTGTGTCCAATGAGAAGTGGCGCAACCTGGTCCCCGAGCCTGTCGCGATGATGATTGAGGCTCTGGACGGAAAGCAGCGCCTGCTCGATGCTGGCTTGACGCCTGGGAAGAGGAGATG
>DUKU01000007.1:37607-38862 GCA_013329135.1 Thermoplasmata archaeon | reverse complement strand
GTGCTTCGTGTCCCAGTTGTATCCGTACAGCAGCATGCCCAGCTGGTTTATCTCAGCGGAGTAGGCATCCGTCGGGCCATCGACGTTCAAACCTTCGGACACGTTTCCAGAGTAGACTTCATGCAGGACTTCATTGCCCTCTGCATCTGCGACGTGTTCAATCGTGAAGTTGGCCCTGAGTGTGTACACCGAGGATTCGATTCCGGGCAGCTTCAGGATAACCTCGGTCCTGACCTTCTGTCCGGCCTTCCACTGGTGAAGGACAATGTCATCCGACCAGTCTGCAACCACTGAAGACGGACCACTGGTCGCGTACCACAGCTTGTCGTATGTCTCATTCACGAACTCGCCGAGCCTGAACAAGTTACCGTCGATGTCGACGCCATACTCGACGTCCACAGTCTTGCCGGTTTCCTGGTCAATCTCCTGCAGCACGACGATCTCGCTGAAGGTGATGTTCTGGTTATAGTCGTAGATGCCTGTGTCATCAGGTTTATCACCGTTCGTCTCTCCGCCGTCGCCATTCGCCTCGCCCTTGTAGGCTACGGTCGACAATGGCACGATTGCCATCGACAGAACGACCATAGCCACTGCTGTCATGTACAACGTCTTGCGCATCTGCTTGTCTCCCCCTTCAATTACACCGTACCGAACCAACAGGGAGTCCCACTGACTCGGTCACCGATGTGAATGACGGGAACGGCCGTCACATTTATTCACGGTTTTGGTACAATCTTAGAAATGATTTCCGACGCGTCCGTACTGACCTAACGCCGATGACCATGTATGAACATCGGAATCTGACGCCGCGCAGATGACTTGTCGTGGAGGCCGTGAAGAGCAATAAGAGGTCCTAGCAATCGGGCCGCAGACGCATCATCCTCGGGACCGATCACGTTCGCATCTACATCCTGAGAGTGCTCCTTGCCATCAGGGTGAAGCCCACCGGCTAGCAGGCTATCGGCGGGCCGTTGAGCGAGTTCACTGCAAGTCAACCCTCGCAGACAAGAATCGCCGAATTGTGCCCGTCAATAGAAAAGGATAGGAGTTTGGGACAGTGCGCCCGAGGCGCTCTGTCCCTTTGTGGTTTTCACTGTCCGCAGCAGATGCAACGCTCAGAGCAGCTCAATCACGATCGATGTGGACAGCAGGTCGTGGGTCATTGCAGTCGTGTATGCGGACCCGTCGGCGACATACATGTAGTCCTCAACATCCGTGATCGTAACATCTGACCACTCGCTGATCAGGTACGGGA
>DUKU01000007.1:30076-37354 GCA_013329135.1 Thermoplasmata archaeon | reverse complement strand
GTCGGTCCATCGGCGTACAAGCCCTCGGACACGTTCCCATCGTACACTTCGTGCAAGACAACCGCGCCAGCGGCATCTGCGACGTGTTCGATTGTGAAGTGCGCCCTTATTGTGTATACTGACGACCCAATCGCGGGTAGCTTCAGGATGACCTCGGTCCTGACCTTCTGCCCGGCCTTCCACTGGTGGAGGACGATATCGTCCGACCAGTCTGCAACCACTGAAGACGGACCCTTGGTCGCGTACCACAGCTTGTTGTATGTCTTGTTCACGAACTCGCCGAGCCTGAACAGGGTGCCGTCAAAGTCGACACCGTACTCGACGTCGACGAGCAAGCCCGTTTCAATGTCGAGCTCCTGCAACACCACAATCTCGCTGAACGTGATGTTCTGGTTGTAGTCATAGATGCCCGTGACGGGTGGTCTGTCGCCGTTCTGCGCTGCCTCTGCAGGCGCAGAGAACATGGCCATTGCCATAAGGACCAGCGCCATCGCTCCAACACTCACTGTTTTTGCTTTCATGTCTCCCCCTTCTCCAAGGCCGCGGGAGCCTCTGTATAATCGATACTGACTCCGTGCCGGCCGTGAGCCTGCTGTATGCCGGATGAGGATAGTTTATCGTTTTGGTACAATGGTAGAAACGACGCCCCAAATCCCACCCACACTGACTTGATAAACCCCGTCCGAGAAGTCCTCGTCATCGGATGACTAGAGAAATGAGCACGGATGCAGGGCGGACGGCCCGTGCATCCGGTTATGGTTTGGTTGCTCCTACTTCCTGCCGGAATTCTTCGCCGTGAGCGTTATGTCCAGCCACGACATGTTGTTGGCCAGATCGTAGCCGACGATGCCGTAGATCGTGCCCGCGGACGGGTCTGTGTCGCCAGGTGCACCCTGCGTTATGTCCACAGGGTTGTACACGATCGGCAACCCACTGTATGGGTTCACGTCAGGGCAGCTCGCGTCCTTCTCCAGCCAGAAGATCAGCCGGTATGTCCCAGCCTGGAGTCCCCTGGTTTCCCAGTTGAACCCGTAGAGCAGGAGTCCCAGCTCGTTGACCTCAGCGGAGTAGGCGTCAGACGGACCGTCCACCCAGAGACCCTCGGCGATGGAGCTCTCGTAGAGCACGGTGCCGAGCGAGCCGTCGGCCTTGAGCGGCGCGATCAGCAGGTGCGCGGTTATCGTGTAGACCGCTGGCCCCATGGTGTTGTCCGCGTTCATCTCGTGCAGCACGACCTCGGTCCTGATCTTCTGTCCGACCGGGAACTGGTGGAACACGATGTCATCGGACCAGTCGAGCACCACGTTAGTCGCGGATCCCACGATGGTCGCGGGGTATGCCGCGTCCGGGGTCACCTCGAGGCTGTCGAAACCTATGCCCTCTGCGTAGATTACACTCTCGGTCAGGCTATACTCAGCGGTCGCCTGGACGGCTGTCAAGGACAGCATCACCAGGGCGACAGCTCCCACTATCAACTTCTTGTTCTGCGTGTCGTCTCCCCCCTCTTTCGATAGAGGCCGCACTCATGCGAGAGCCATCAGGATTCAGCGTCACCCTCCCCTGAGCGCGCCTACTGACCGGCCACCTAGTTCACGGCGTAAATACGGTTGTGGTTCAAGGCTAGAAATGTAGTGCAGAAATCGAAGGACCGGCGATACTGACCTACGAGCCCGTAGCCTGTGGACATTTTCATACGTCGCTGTCGGGACGACGCAGGAGCGGACGACTAACCTATATAAGTTCGTCCCCATCATCTCAGGGTCGTCAATGACTCAGAGAAGACCGCTCGCAAGCATCCTCGATACCGTGGGACAGACCCCCATGGTCAAGCTCTCCAGGGTTGTCCCTGAAAACTCTGCGGACATCTATGCGAAGCTCGAGTGGTTCAACCCGATGGGGTCGGTCAAGGACCGCATAGCTAAGGGCATGATAGAGGCCGCGGAGAGGAAGGGACTGCTGACGAAGGGATCCACCGTCATCGAGCCGACCTCCGGCAACACGGGCATAGGGCTGGCGATGGTCTGTGCGGTCAAGGGGTACAAACTCGTGCTCACGATGCCCGACACGATGAGCATCGAGCGAAGAAAGATGCTCAAAGCCCTGGGAGCCGAGGTAGTCCTGACTCCGGGTGCCGCAGGGATGAACGGAGCGGTCGAGAAGGCCAAGGAACTGGTCACAAGCATCCCAGGGGCGTTCATGCCCCAGCAGTTCGAGAACAAGGCCAACCCGGTAACACACAGGAAGACCACGGCCAGGGAGATCCTCAGGGCGCTGGACAAGGTTGACGCCTTCGTAGCTGGCGTTGGCACGGGCGGCACCATAACGGGCGTCGGGCATATTCTCAGGCGGAAATTCCCCCAAGTGAAGGTGATAGCTGTGGAGCCAGAGGGATCCCCGGTGCTATCTGGAGGACGACCTGGACCGCACAGCATACAAGGCATCGGCGCGGGATTCGTGCCCAAGACACTGGACACGAATGTCTATGACTCCGTCATCGGAGTCCGGAACGAGGATGCCGTCATGACTGCAAGGGATCTCGCGCGGCTTGAGGGCATGCTCGTGGGTATATCATCCGGGGCGGCGGCCTGGGCAGCGCTCAAAGTGGCGAAGGATTTGGGGCCAGGGAAGAATGTGGTCGTTATCTTTCCAGACACTGGAGAAAGATATTTGAGCACTGACCTGTTTGGAGACTGACCGCCATGGCTGACAGGGAGAAGAGAGACATCGACATCGTGCTCGAGAGAGACCCTGCCGCGAAGAGCAGGGCCGAGGCCCTGCTATTCAGCCCGGGACTGCACGCCCTCAGGTTCTACAAGGCGTCACACAGGATGTACCTGAAAGGGCACTTCAAGACGGCTAGGGCGCTGAACTACATATCACGCGTGCTCACGGGCGCGGACATACACCCGGGAGCGACCGTCGGCAAGGAGTTCTTCATCGACCACGCCACGGGCGTGGTCATAGGCGAAACTTCGATCATAGGCGACAATGTGTCCATATACCAGGGAGTGACCCTCGGGGGCGTCAGCACAGAGAAGAAGAAGAGGCACCCCACCATCGGGAACAACGTGGTGATCGGCGCTGGCGCTACCATACTCGGACCGGTCGTCATAGGCGACAACGTCAGAGTGGGAGCGGGTTCTGTCGTCGTCAAGTCCGTGCCTCCGAACTCGACCGTGGTCGGCGTGCCGGCCAAGATTGTGAAGAGAGAGGGAACCACTTCGATCGACCTCCACCACGAGGAGCTGCCGGACCCGGTCGTGAACGCCTTCGTCGACCTCTGCCACAGCCTCTCCGAGATGGAGTATCGGCTCGAACTCATTGAGAAGAAGCTCGGGGTCGAGTACAAGAGACCAGCGGCGGCAACGAAGTCCGGAACGCCCCAGCCAGCGGAGCTCTCCTGCCCGGTGAAAGAGAAGCCTTGAATAGCCCTCCGACCATCGGTGACGTGATAGCCCATGGCGATAGTTCTCCACAACTCGCTGACCAGGCGGAAGGAGCCGCTCGTGACCGTCCAGCCAGGCAAGGTCGGGATGTACGTCTGCGGCGTCACGGTCTACGACAGGTCCCACCTCGGTCACGCCAAGTCAGCCATCAATTTCGACCTCATAGTGCGATGGCTCAGGTATCGCGGGTACGAGGTCAAGCATGTCACGAACTTCACCGACGTCGACGACAAGATCATTGCGCGGGCGAACGAGATGGGCATCGACCCGCTCATGCTGTCGAGCGACATGATTCGAGAGTACGAGAGGGACATGCACAAACTGAAGGTGAAGAAGGCGGACGTCTACCCGAAGGCCAGCGAGACGATGCCAGAGATCATCGCGATGGTCAAGGGTCTGGTGGACAAGGGCTTCGCCTACGAATCGCACGAATCTGTATACTTCAGCGTCAAGAAGGCCGTCGAGTACGGCAAACTATCCGGCCAGTCCCTCGACCAGATGGTCGCTGGGGCGAGGATCGAGGTGGATGAAGAGAAACATGACCCGATGGACTTCGCCCTCTGGAAAGCCGCAAAGCCTGGAGAGATCGCGTGGGATTCGCCCTGGGGCAAGGGCAGGCCCGGATGGCACATCGAGTGCTCGGCCATGTGCTTGAAGCACATCGGGCCGACGGTCGACATCCACGGCGGTGGCACGGATCTGGTGTTCCCTCATCACGAGAATGAGATCCTGCAGTCCGAGGCGTACAACGGAAAGCAGTTCACCAAGTACTGGATGCACAATGGGATGCTCACGATAGGCGAGGAGAAGATGTCCAAGTCGCTGAAGAACTTCTTCACGATCCAGGACATCCTCGCGAAGTACAAGCCGGAGGTCGTGAGGTTCTTCGTACTCAACGCGACCTACAGCGCCCCGCTCGTGTTCGACGAGGACTCGCTTGAGGAGTCGAGGAAGGCGCTGGAGAAGCTCAACAACGCCTACGACGCCGCGCTGTCCACGCTGGACAAAGCGAAAGGCGACGACGATGCGTCGCGGCTGTGCGATGAAGCTTGGAAGAAGGTCGAGGAACGGCTGGACGACGATTTCTCAAGCAGGGAGGCTATCGCAACCATGTTCGATTTCGCACGCGAGACGAACAGGCTGATAGGCGACAGCCGCCTGAGCAAGAAGGGAGCAGAGAACGTCGTGCAGACTTTCGACAGATTCAACAGCATCTTCGATGTGCTCATCAAAGAGAGGCAGACTTTCGTCACCGTGCCCGAGAGCGCCGGGACTCGAGATGAGGTCACCGTCGTGAGGACGGGATTGAGCCTCGACAATGTGACGAAGGAAGAACTCGCTGACGACGGCCGCGTGAAGGTCTGGGTGGAGGAGAGGAGCAGGGCGAGGAAGACCAAGGACTTCGCCTACGCCGACCAGATACGGAAGAGACTGGCGGAGTTGGGAATAGAGATCCAGGACACGAAAGAGGGTGCTGGATGGAAGCGAAAGTGAGCCTTGAAACGGCTCGCCAGAAGGCCGAACTCCTCGCAGGCGGACCCGTCAAACTCCCCGAAGGGTTCAGACTCCCATTCCCCGCGAGCAGGTCGACGGCTGGACCAGGCGCTGGCAGGACCTCTGCCGTGTTCTCGTTCGGCGGCACAAGGGCGAAGAAGGCAATATCCAGGGACTCGGGGGAGTTCGAACTCGTTTCCCGGGACGGCAGGCTATCGCTCACGAGGTCAGGGAAGGCTTTCATCGACGGTGTGGAACTCGTCCCGACTTTGATGCACGCGCCCTACCAGGCGTTCGTGAACATCGAGAGCGCGTGCGTTTACGACTGCAAGTTCTGCAACTCACCCAGGCTAACACATGACGCGACCAAGGACCTCACGGATGACAGGATTGCGGAGATGATCCTGGACGCGTCGACCAAGGAGGGGTTCCAGTCAGTCGCATTCACGAGCGCCGTGACTCATTCACCTTCGATGACCGTGAGGAGAATGGCGGGACTCGTAGGGCGCATCAGGGCGGAGCTGCCAAACGTCCCCATCGGAGTCGAACCATATACTACGAGACCCGACGAGGTCGACATGCTCAGGGATGCGGGCGCAGACGAGATCAAACTCAACATCGAGACGTTCGATCGTGACATATTCGAGAAGGTCTGTGGCGACATGGACCTGGATCACATACTGCACGCCGTCAACCACGCCGGTGAGGTGTTCGGGAGGAACAAGGTGTGCTCGAACATCATCTTCGGCCTCGGCGAGGATGACGAGAATGTGCTCGAGGGAGTCGCGGTCCTGGCCAACATGGGGGCCGTGGCCACTCTCAGGGCACTGAGGGTCGACGAGATGAACTCCAAGGCCCTCGATGGCGCGCTCGGGAAGCTGGAACCAGTGACGGCCGAACGCATGTTGAAGCTGGCCACTGAAGAGAAGACCATCCTGAGCAGGCACGGGCTATCCACTCTGAAGTTCAAGACCATGTGCCACGCGTGTCTATCGTGCGACATCGTCCCGTTCTGGGACGTCTGATGTCACCTGTGCGTGAAGACGCACTTGACCGCAGGAGCGACCTGCTCCACGCGGACGAACGCGAACCGTTCGAGCTGGACGACTTTCCCCAAGGACTTCGTCAATGACGGCTCCGCGACCCCTTTCATGGTTGTGCCGTCGGTCATGAGCACCTCAGCCTCGACGGCGTCCGCAGGCGCCCAGTGAACGATCCTGACGCCCTCTTTGAGGACTGCCAGGTCGTTGCCAGCATACACCAGCTTGTCCCCTTTGACATCGACGTTGCACAGATCCTTGAGCCTCAGCCTCTTCGGATCTCCATTCATGTCCTCCCTTGCCAGGAAGACGTTTGAGCCCTTGACCACCTTGAGATCCCTCGTGCCTCTCTCGGGATGGTCAGGGTGCAGCGGAGCCCTGGCCGTGATGTCCGCGTCCAGGCCACCCATGGTGAGCGGGATTGGATCATTGACGAAGAAGTATCTGTCCGCGCCATCATCCACGAGTTCGCGGTTGTAGGTGAACAGGGTCTTCCAGGAGAACTGGATGTCCACCTCCTTGATCCCTACCTCGGTCCAGTACCTCCGGATCGCCTCGGGTCTGATGCCGCGTCTCCTCATCGCACCGAGGGTCCCGAGCTGAGGGTCGTCCCAACCCGTGTACAGACCTTCCTTGATCCCTTTGGCCATCTTGGAAGTGGACAGCTGCGCGTCCTCTATGGACACGCGGCCGTAGTGGATGTACTCAGGGACCTTCCAGCCCATGTAGCCAAACAAATACTCCTGCCTGTATGTGTTGTTCAGATGGTCCTTGCCCCTGAGCACATGGGTCAGGTCCAGCAGGTGGTCGTCGACAGCCACTGCCAGGTTCATGAGTGGATAGACCCTGTACTTCGTGCCCGTCCTTGGATGAGGCGTGTCGTCTATCCTCAGCGCGACGAAGTCACGTATAGCTGGATTAGGATGGTTCAGGTCCGTCTTGACCATGACCGACGCCTCCTCGATCTTGTACGAGCCGTCGAACATCTTGTCCCAGCGGAGGAGCTGCTCCTCGACCGGCTGCTCCCTGTGAGGGCACGCCTTCTTGTGGTTCTTGAGATCCCTCCAGTCGTCTGGCTTGCACGTGCACACGTAGGCCTTGCCCATGTCCAGGAGCTTGCGGGCGATGTCGTAGTATATCTCGAACCTGTCACTCTGGATGATCGTCTTGTGTATCTTGACGCCGAGCCACTCGAAGTCCGCCGGAATCGAGTCGTAGCCTGCAGGGTCGATCCTGGCAGGATCTGTGTCCTCGAACCTGTTGTAGCATATCCCGCCGTAGCGCTTGACGTACTCGTC
>DUKU01000007.1:21178-29981 GCA_013329135.1 Thermoplasmata archaeon | reverse complement strand
CCCGCCGTAGCGCTTCACATACTCGTCGTTGAGCACTGCCATCCTGCTGTGGCCGAGGTGCAGCGGCCCCGACGGGTTCGGGGCCATGCGCATCCTGACCTCGCCCTTCACGTTCTTGAGGTCTGGCAGGCCCATCTCCCTCGGTTTAGATTCCTTCACCAGGAGCTCTGGCGCAAGTGATGTGAGAGCCGTCTTCTGGGCCTCGGGTGACATCCTGTTCACCTCATCGATCACACCCTTCGCGGCGGAGGAGACCTCCTTGGCCTTTGGCCTCAGCTCGGGGTTCTCTGCCATGACCTTGCCTAGGACAGAACCCAGGGTGGCCTTGCCGTCGTACTGGACGGCGTTCTGAAGAGCGTACTTGCGGACGAGCGCCTCTATGTCCATCGCGACTCGATTGGCGCATGCGTATATGAATCTTGACAAGTGGCCAGGAACTCTCTTCCACACTCGCACGAGAAAGGATAGAAATACGCTGACTCTCATGCATCGGACGGTGATGGTCTGTCCATCAGGGCGACGCTCGCTAATCTCGAAGACAAGATAGTGATAAAGGGCAAGGTCTCCAGGGACGTCGAGGTCACGAAGTATCTCCTGAAGTCCCCGACCAGGCCCATCCTGTTCGAGGACCTTGAGGGTTACACGGCGGTCGGCAACCTATGGTCCACGAGGGAAAGGATCGCCCAGGCCATGGGCACCACGCCCGCAGAACTCACTCTCAAGATGGTCAAGGCGATGGATGCTCCATCGCAGCCCCAGGAGATCGACAACGCACCATTCGACAAGAACGAACTCACAGATTTCGACCTGCGCGCGTCCGCGATTCCGAAGTTCTACCCGACTGACGGGGGCAGGTTCATCACTGCAGGCGTGATCATCGCCGAGCACGACGGCATCAGGAACATGTCCTTCCACAGGATGATGCTCCTGGACGACAGGAGGTTCGCGGTCAGGGTCGTTCCGAGGCACCTCCACGCCCTCCATAAGAGGGCGATGTCCCAGGGCAAGGACCTCAAGATCGCCGTCGCGATCGGCCTGTGCCCGTCGGTCATGCTCGCAGCGGCCATGAACCTCGAGTTCGGCAAGAACGAACTCGATGTCGCGAGCTCGCTCAGACAACTGTGCCTCAACGAGCCCGTGTATGTCCGAAAGGTGAAGAACGGCCTGCTCGTGCCGGCTTTCGCGGAGTACATCCTCGAGGGGCGGCTCACGAATGAGGTCGCGGACGAGGGACCTTTCGTGGACATCACTGGGACGGTCGACCCCGTCAGGACCCAGCCAGTGGCTGAGATAGACAGGATCTACCACAGGGACGACCCGGTCTTCCAGATGATACTGCCAGGCAGGGAGGAACACTTCCTCATGATGGGCATGCCCAGGGAACCTGTGATCCAGAGGGCTGTGAGCACAGCCGTGCCAGAGGTCCATGCCGTCAGATTGACCGAGGGGGGCTGCTGCTGGCTCCACGGCGTCGTCTCCATCACCAAACAGAAGGAGGGAGACTCTGTCAACGCCGTCATGGCGGCGCTGGGAGCGCATCCATCCATGAAACTCGTGACGGTGGTCGACGGGGACATAGACATCTTCGACGACAAGGACGTCGAGTGGGCAGTCGCGACCAGGTTCCAGGGACACAAGGGCCTCGTGATCATAGAGAACGCGAGAGGCAGCAGCCTCGACCCGAGCGCTGACGAGACCACGACCAAGATGGGCATCGACGCGACGAAGCCTATCGGGGGCGAGGGATTCGACCGGGTCAAGATAGCATAGGGGATGTCATGGTCCTTGAGACATTGGCCGCCCTCGTGCTCCTCGGACACGGGCTGGGCCACACCACCGGCCTCGCAGGAGCATGGTCGAACATCGAAACTGGCTTCTCGGACAAGCCATGGATCTTCGGCGAGAACATGCGCCTGAGGAGTCCCATAGGAAAGGTGTTCGGGCTCGTGTTCCTGACCGCCGCCATGCTGTTCGTCATCTCCTCCGTCGCGGCCTTCACAGGGAGCGAGTCATGGAGGACCTTCGCGCTCGCGGGCTCCATCGCATCCATCGCCTGCATGGTGCCTTGGTGGAACACCGTCATATTCGGCGCCAGATTGGGCGTCCTGCTCGACATCGCCATAATCCTAGTGCTGATTGTCCCTGGCGGAGAGCCGTTCGTGGACTTCTTCGGGCTCCCGTGACCCCACCTCACACGGCCAGTACGGCCGTGTCCGGGCCCCCTCCAAGATGGCAAAAAGCAATTATATCGGATGGCGCCTAGCTCGATTCGAGGCTAAACCGATGGTTACAGTCACGCCAAAGGCCACGGAAACGATCAAGGCGATATTGACAGAAGAGAAGAAGAGCGAGCCAATCAGGATATTCTTCGCAGGGTTCTCCTGCTCTGGCCCGTCCTACATGATGGGCTTCGACAAGAAGAAGGACACTGATGTCGAGCTCAAGGTCGACGGTTTCACGCTCATCTACGAGAAGGGACTCGAGGACGAGCTGAAGGAGGCCGTGATAGACTCGATAGACACGCCCCAGGGACCAGGGGTCGTCGTCAAGGTCAAGTCCTCAGGCGCCTCCTCATCCTGCGGCGGCACCTGCGCAGGCTGCCACTAGACCGAGTATATTCGTCCCGCCGGTGTGGAAACATTCATACCCACGTGGCGTTCTCGAAGGCCTGTGTCAGTTGAGCACGAGCTCATAAGACCCGGTACTGTCGAGGAAAGGGACTACCAGGTCAACATAGCCAAGGCTGCGCTTCAAGAGCCCACTCTCGTGGTCCTGCCGACCGGGATGGGCAAGACGGTCGTCGCGCTCATAGTGATCGCTGAAACGCTGTCGAAGAAGACCGGCAAGGTCCTTTTCATGGCGCCGACAAAGCCCCTTGTCGAGCAGCACGCGAAGTTCCTCAGGGACCATCTGCTCAAGCCCGAACCCATCATGTTCACTGGCGAGGTCAACCCCTCCAAGAGGAAGGATATGTGGGGGAGCGGGAGGCTGGTCGTCTCCACGCCCCAGGTGATCGAGAACGACCTGGACGAGGAGAGGATATCGCTCGACGATGTCTCCCTCATAGTCTTCGACGAGGCGCACAGGGCAGCAGGAGACTACGCGTATGTCTCCATAGGCAAGCGGTTCTCCGAGACAGGGGGGCTGGCCCTGGGCATGACCGCATCTCCTGGCTCCGACGTGGCCAAGATAGCCGAGGTGTGCGAGAACCTCGGCATGACCAATGTCGAGATAAGGTCCGAGCTGGACGAGGACGTGGTCAAGTACACCCAGGACGTCAAGATGGAGTTCATAGGCGTCGGGATGCCAGAAGAGATGGGCCGCGTCACCTACCTGCTCCAACGCATCCTGGACGAGCAGTTCGTGAAGCTCCGGGCGTACGGGTACCTCGACCCGAAGAAGCCACCGACCACGCGGGACCTGCTCGAAGCTGGCAAGGTCATCAGGGCCAAGCTGGATTCGGGGACTAAGAACTTCCACCTGTTCCAGGCCGCGAGCGCGAACTCGCTCGCGATGAAGATAAACCACGGTATAGAGCTGGCCCAGACACAGGGCAAGGGCGCGCTCGAGGGGTACTTCGACAAACTCGTGAAGCAGGGCCAGGAGAAGGGGGGGCCGAAGGCCTCCAGGGATCTCGTCAAGGACGCGAGGTTCCAGCAGGCGAGGACGCTCCTATACGCCCAGCAACGGGAGCACCCGAAACTGGAGAAGATCATCCCCATCCTCAAGTCGCAGTTCGCCTCGAAGCCCGACTCCAGGGCGATAGTCTTCACACACTACAGGGACACATGCGACATTCTTACGCAGAGACTGTCCTCAGTCGACGGGCTGAGACCCGTAAGGTTCGTCGGCCAGTCCAGCAAGGGTGAGGACATCGGCCTCAACCAGAAGGAGCAGAAGGAGATCATCGAAAGGTTCAGGGCAGGCGACCACAACGTGCTCGTGGCAACGTCTATCGCCGAGGAGGGATTGGACATACCAACGACAGACCTGGTCGTGTTCTACGAGCCCGTCCCGTCCGAGATAAGGACCATACAGAGAAGGGGCAGGACCGGGAGGAGGCAGGCCGGTCGAGTGGTCATGTTCGTCACGCGCGACACGAAGGACGAAGCGTACTTCTGGTCCAGCAGGAAGAAGGAGATGCAGATGCGCCGGGAGCTAGACTCCCTCAGGAGGAAGCTCCGGGTGCGTCGGGGACTGCCAGAGATGCCTGGACACAAGACTGGGCTCACGAGGGGACAGCTCGAGGACATGCTGACGCCCCAGGCGCCCAACGAACGGGAGGAGCTCGCGCAGAAGGTGGCAGAGGCCGAGGGACAGAAGTCCTTGGGCGAGTTCTCGAAGGGAGGGTCCAAGGAACCGGTCCCGCTCACGGCATCGGCATCGATGGCCAGCTCGAACCTGGTGGGCGCGCTGGCGGACGTCGGGTTCTCGTTGCAGTTAGATGACCTGGATGGTGCGGACATCGTCATCTCGCCCAGGGTAGCCGTGGCGTTCAGGACCATAGACGCGTTCATAGATCAGGTCAACGAAGGGTCGTTGTCGAAGGCGCTCGCGAAGCTGAGGCAAGGGTACGCGCACCCGGTCCTGATCGTCCAGGGCGAGGCCGAAGGAAAGGGTTCTCCGAAGGTGAACTCCGCCACATTCGATTTCCTCGGCGACCTGCTCTCGGAGTTCGAGATGACCGTGCTCTCCACCACGGACGCGTCACAGACCGCGGCCGCAATCGCATCCCTGCACAGGCAAGAGGGGGCGAAAGGCAAGGCAGGGAAAGGACGCCAGACGACACTCGATCCAGGAGGCAGGCAGATGTTCCTCGTGCAGGGACTGCCCAACGTGTCCGCGACCATAGCCGAGCGGCTCCTGAAGCGACTGGGGAGCGTCGAGGGGGTCGAAGACGCGTCAGCTGAGGACCTCATGGAGACCGCCGGAATCGGAAGGGTTATTGCAGAAGGAATTCATACTGCAATGCGCAAGAGGCGCGAGGAGGGTTGAGGAGTATGGCGACCAGCAAGTGCCCCATGTGCAAGAGCCCGTGCATCATCAAGCTCATAGCGACCTCGGACGCCCGTTGGTGCGAGGTCGACGTGTGCAAGATGTGCGGCACGATGTATCCGAGGGACAGGGATGTCGTGATTGCAGCCCCCGCGAAGCCTAAGACCGTCGTCCGGAAGCCCGCGAAGAAGGCCAAGCCGGCCAAGGCCAAAGTCAAGAAGACCAAGAAGCGGAAGTGACGAGCCAGTAGGCCCAAGACGCCGTCCCGGACCGCGCCCTCGACCGCAGGAAGCTTTATCAACCACCTACCCATACGAGTGAGTCCGAGAACCATGGAGTTCAAGCTGGTTGAGAAGAAGAAGGACAGCATCAAGGTCGAGATTCTCGACGCCGACGAGACCCTGATCTATCCTCTGATACACGAGCTGCTCCAGGACAAGAACGTCGCTGACGCGAGGTACACCACGGGGCACCCGCAGCTTGACAAGCCCGTCCTGGCCGTCCGTGTGAATGACGGCAAGCCCCAGGCGGCCCTGAAGAAGGCGGCCAAGTCCCTTGTGAACCAGTACATCGAGGCCCGGCAGCTCATAGAGAAGCAGCTTGGCTGATGCAGGGGAAGCTTTTACCCTGACAGCCCATTCACATCATGCTATGAGAGAGAGCGACCTCGGCATGGAGATGTTCCTTACTGAGGGTGTCCCAGGCATGGGCGGAAAGCTCAGGAAGACTCCCGAGGACTTCGCCGTGGACGAGATATCCATAATGCCGCCCGAGTCGCCCGACGGCAGATTCGTGATAGCCAAGGTGTGGCACAGGAACTGGGAGGCGAACCGGCTCGTGCGCAGGCTCGCCTCGAACCTCCATGTCGGGAGGATGCGCGTAGGCTTTGCGGGCACGAAGGACAGCCGGGCCGTCGCCACGCAGCTGATGTCGTTCAATGCTCCCTTGGCGGATGTCCAGGCGCTCGCCATACCCGATGTGCGTGTGACGGACGCCTACATGGCGAAGAGGATGATCACAATAGGGGACCTCATAGGCAACAGGTTCGAGATCGTCGTCTCTGACATCGAGCCTGGCGCGGACATCACAAGCTCGTGTGAACGGACAAGGAAGCTGCTCGATGACGCCGGGGGATTCCCCAACTACTTCGGTGTGCAGCGCTTCGGATCCGTGAGGCCCATAACACACCTCATAGGGCTCGACCTGACCAGGGGGGACGTGGAGGGGGCAGTGATGAGATACGTGGCGAACCCGCTCATGGAGGACTCCGAGGTCACCGAGGCCAGGAGGCGTCTGCAGGAGACGAGGGACTTCGAGAGGGCCCTGAAGGAGTTCCCGATGAAGCTCACCTTCGAGAGGACATTGATAGGGCATCTGGTCGAGAAGCCAGGCGACTACATAGGAGCTCTGAGGACGCTGCCCCAGAACCTACTCATGATGTTCGTACACGCATACCAGTCGTACCTGTTCAACAAGATGATCAGTGAGAGGATGCGCCGGGGCCTCTCCCTGAAGACGCCCGAGGTCGGCGACCTCGTGCTCCCGCTCGACAAGAACCATCTGCCGGACCACGACTCCCCCATCCCTGTGACGGCGGACAACCTGGACAAGGCCAGGAGGAACGCGTCGGAGGGGAAGGCCTTCGTGAGCGGCCTGCTGTACGGCACCGAATCGACCTTCGCCGACGGCGTCATGGGGGAGATCGAGAGAGACATCATCGAGCGCGAAGGCATCTCGAGGATGGATTTCCAGATAATCGGCTTGAGGGAGGCGTCCTCGAAGGGCACAAGGAGGGAGATCCTGGCACCCTACAAGGACCTGAGGATCGACATCGAGGATGGGAGAGCCAAGTTCGCGTTCTCGCTGAACAAGGGCTGCTACGCGACCTGTCTCATGAGGGAGTTCATGAAGGCCGACATGGGCCATTACTGAAGGTTCACGCCTCTGGCAGCTTCGATATCCCTTTGATGTACGCGGTCATCTTCCGCTCGACGTCGGTGTCGAGAGGCAAGGCGACCTCGTGCTCCCTGAGTATCTCCTCGGCCCTCTGTCTGGCCTTCTCCCTGATATCCTTCGTCAGTTGCGAATCCCAGCTGCCGCGAGGCCCGCGCCAGAACTGTGGTGGGACGAAGGCCTCCTTCCGGAAGTGCTTGAGCGTGTGTGGATTGCTCAGGTAGGCACCCTTGGGTCCGGCCGCCTCGATGACCTGGACAGCAAGGGTCTCCTCGTCGACGTCAACGCCGGTCATGATCCTCTTCACCTCGCCGCATACGGCGTCGTCCAGTACCAGCTTGGTGAAACTCGCGGTCAGGCTGGACTCGATGCTGCCAGCCGCGTCGTAGACGAAGTCGATGCCGCTCAGGCCGGCCATCAACAAGGTCGTGGCGCTCTCCGCCCCGGCCTGGTAATCGGCCAGCATCGCCTCTGTGTTGCCTCCCGTGCCGCGGCACGGGATCTTGTACCGTCTCGCGAGCTGGGCGGTCCCGGCCATGATCAGACCGACCTCGGGCGCGCCCAAAGCGATGGAACCAGTGCGCATGTCCATCGTGCCGGACACGCTGCTGTAGATGGATGGCGCCCCAGGGCTCGCCAGTTGGGCGACCACGACGGACGCGAGCACCTCGGCGTTCTGCTGCACCAGGAGCCCCGCAATCGTTGCAGGCGAGGTACCGCCGGCCATGCACTCGGGCGGATACACACAGGGCTGACCAGCCTTGGCGTAAGAAATCAGGCCCTCAGTGGATTCCTTCGACAGTGTGAGCGGGCTAACTGGGTTCGCGAAACCGAGCATGAGAGGCCTCTCAGCGAGCGCATCCCTGCCGCCAGAGACAATCGAGGCAAGGTCCAGGGACTCTTCGGTTCCCCTCGTCCCCCAGTTCCAGCCGTCAATCGTCTTGTTCGTGTGCTTGAAGGAGAGGAATATCGCCTGAAGGTGGGCAATGCGCTCCGGCACATCCCTGGGCCAGCAGACCCACGAGGAGTGGTCGATGTTGGGCAGGGCGTCGGTCAGCCTTAGGAAGGATTCGAGGTCCTTCGCGGTCGACGGCCTCACGACCCCGTCCAGGCCCTCGACCTGGACCGCCGTGCCCAGGCTGCTCAGGTGGACCTTGCCCTCGCCGAACGCCAGCTCATGCTTCCCGTCCCGGGTGTACAGCTTGAACCTGGACGGGGCCGTCGATATTGCGTCCATGAGAACGCGTTCCGGGAACCTCACCACGCGCGTGGCCTTGTCGAAGCTGGCTCCTGCCCCGACGAGGAGCTTCACAGCCTCGTCCTCGAGCACCTTGATGCCAGTCCCCTCAAGGATCCTGATGGTCGCGTCGTGGATCCGTCCGATGTCGTCCCTCGAAAACGGTTCGCATCTCACATCCATACAGACCACCGAAGTCATTTAGTAGGAAGCAGGACGGTGAATGCGGATTGATGATATCTATCTTGGCGCGGAGGAAGGAGAAGAAGGCCAAGACACCTCGGAAGGTCCTCACGTGCCCCCAGTGCGGTTCCGCTGACCTGTACTATGAGGCTGCGCTCATAACGGGATACAAGTACCATTGCAAGAAGTGCAACTACATCGGCGCGTTCGTGATAGAGAAGGAAATAGAGGACGACGCGGGCGGGTGATCCCGCGAGGCGTCTCCTGGCCGCATCAGGCGAACATCGGCCCTGATTCCATCGCCTTCTGGTCACCCTCGTCCAGGACCTTGGAGATGGCCTTCTCGAAGTCGACCATGGAGACGATGTCCCTGTTCTCACGTATGGCAAACATTCCAGCTTCGGTGCACACGGCCTTGATGTCGGCTCCAGTGGC
>DUKU01000007.1:11156-20984 GCA_013329135.1 Thermoplasmata archaeon | reverse complement strand
CTGGACTCGTGGTTCGGCAAGGGGATCTCTATGATCCTGTCGAACCTGCCAGGCCTGAGCAACGCCTCATCGAGTATGTCCGGCCTGTTGGTCGCGCCAATTATCTTGACCTCTCCGAGCGGGTTGAATCCGTCCAGCTCCGCCAGCAACTGCATCAGGGTCCTCTGGACCTCGCGGTCCCCGGATGTGGCCATCTCGAGCCTCTTGGCGCCCACGCTGTCCAGCTCGTCTATGAACACTATCGAAGGGGCTTTCTGCCTCGCGAGGTCGAACAGCTCCCTGACGAGCCTCGCGCCCTCTCCGATGTACTTCTGTACCAGCTCCGAACCGACGAACCTGATGAACGTAGCATTGGTCTGCTTCGCGACCGCCTTCGCCAGCAGCGTCTTACCAGTGCCGGGAGGCCCGACAAGCAGCACGCCCTTCGGCGGGTCGATTCCTACCTTCTTGTACAGCTCAGGCCTCAGCAACGGGTCCTCGACCGCCTCGCGGATCTCGATGATCTGCTCCTGAAGCCCGCCTATCTCATCGTAAGTCGTATCGGGCTTGGTGATGATCTCGGCGCCTACGACCACAGGGTCGAGAGACGGCGGCAGGACGCCCATTACCGCTAGCGTCTGTTTGTTGAGCGCCACGCGTGCGCCCGCGACCAAGAGTTCGGGTGCGACGTAATCCGATGTGCTGACGACGAAGTCGGGACCAGTCGAGCTCTTCACGACGACCCTTCCATCAGCGAGCATGTCCTTTATCTGTCCAATTATCAAGGGTGGCGTCTTCAGCCTCTCCAGTTCGGCTTTGAGCCTCTTCAGCTCCTTCTGGAGCCTGATCAGCTCCCCCTCCACGAACCTCTTCTCGCCCTCGGAACGGCGGGCCTCCCCCACGAGGTCCCGGGTCCTCTCCTCCAGGACCGGAATCCTCCTCTGTATTTTATCGAAAATCTCAGCGGATTGGTCCTGTGACAATGCTTTGCACCCCATTCCAGTATGTGTTCCGAGCTTCGAACGTAATAAGGTTAAATACTCTATTTATCCTTTGCTGGTTGCACTCAGTGACGGTGTTTTGATGATTTGCGAGATGTGCGGGAAAGATGCCACTTTCTGCAAGAAAGTGACTATCGAGGGCGTGCATCTTGAAGTATGCGCCGAATGTGCAAGATTCGGCACGGAGGCGCAGAAAGCGACCATTAAGCCCGAGGGCCCGAAACCGATTATCACTCAGAGGTTGGAGGTCCGGGAGAAGCGTGGCAAGCCTCGGGACATCTACGTCGCGGGGGAGACAGAAGAGCTCGCCGACGATTTCGCGAACAGGATACGGGACGCGAGGCAGAAGCGCGGGATGAGTCAGAAGGACCTAGCCATGAAGATCAACGAGAGGATAACGGTCCTCAGCAAGATCGAGACTGGCGATATGAGGCCTGACGAGAGGCTCATATCCAAGCTGCAGAAGGAGCTCGGCATCACGCTCAAGGAGAAGGTCGCCCCGATACAGATGGCAAAGGAGTCCGGACCGCGCCCGCTTACTCTGGCCGACCTGATCAAGATCAAGAAGTAGCGGCTGGCCGGGTCATCTTGCGATGTCCCTGCTCAGCACCGCGGACTCAGCACGCTGAAGGTGTCCCAATTCTATCTGGAGCCCATATGATGATGCGACGAGGAGTGCCGCTGGCTCGATGTCGATGCCGAGCATCTCCTGCTCCTTGTTCACTCTCGACACGACCTCGCGCTTGGGCACTGACTTCGTCTTCACGATCCTCTCGACGATCTCGGTGAACAGGTCCGTGGTCCTCTTCGCGCCCTCTTCGAGGGCCGCCTTCGGCGGTCTGTAGTCGACGGGCACCGCCACGCCTGAGTAGTCGAAGGTTGGGACGAGGCTGCCGTTCCTGCGCTCGAGGAAACCGCCCGTGAGGCCGGCCTCCATCAGCTTCTGGGCCTCTTTCGGTGAGAACCATCTGAGGTCCATCGATGCCGAGAATACGAATTCCTTCTCGGTCAGCTCCTCCCTCCCCTTGCTCTTGTAGAGAACCGCTATGCTCTTCTGAAGCTCACTCATCTCCGTCTATGCTCCCGAGGTCTTCCGTTATGATGTAGTCGATGCCGAGGTCCGCCATCCTAGACTCTTCGGCCAACGGTGCGAACACTCCGAGCGTGAACCCAAGGTCTTTCTTGACCCTCGACGCTTCTTCCGCCAGCACGCGCGGGACGACGATCTCCCGTATCCCTATGTCCAGCACGTCCCGCGATAGGTCGAGGAAGGCTCTGCCACCAATCAAGGGGTCAGAACCGAGGATCCCATCCCGGTAGTCCGCTTTGAGTATAATGTTCTCGGACAACTTAAATGCTCCTCTCAGCTCGTCGAGGCTCGCGAGTGTCGCTGTCCCGACGACGGCCTTCTCCGCGCCTGCGATGATGACATCGATGACGTTCTGTCCGAAGCGTATGCCCGCCTCGTACATCATGGGCATCTCGTCGCATATCTCACGTGCGATGTCGAGTTGGGGCTTGTTCCTCTCTATTCCGTCCTCGTCCGAGACGTAGAGCATCTCATGGTCCGCCGAGATCCGGGCGATGATGTCGTCCAACTTCTCGCGCGGGTACGCGCGCCGAAAGAAGTTGCGGCCCTTCAGAGACAAAAGAGGTATTGCTCTCATGACAAGAGGGCGCAGAAAGACTAGGAC
This sequence comes from Thermoplasmata archaeon, assembly GCA_013329135.1. Taxonomy (GTDB): domain Archaea; phylum Thermoplasmatota; class Thermoplasmata; order UBA10834; family UBA10834; genus UBA9653; species UBA9653 sp9653u. The sequence goes on along the minus strand of DUKU01000007.1, from coordinate 18,310 downwards.
GTAGATATATCCGTGCATCAGGGATGAGTATGCTGCGATTCTCGATTTGCACAGTGCGAACGCCGTATCGGGATACGATAACGGTTATATAGAAGTACTAACATATACGAAACCCTACCCCGCAAATGGAAGGGCGCGAGACTGGTCAATCCAGATAGAGTAGGGAGGCATGAAATGATAGGCCAAACACCGATTTATATACTGAAAGAAGGAACGAAGAGGGACAAGGGCAAGGGCGCGCAGTTCAACAACATCACTGCAGCCAGGGCCATAGCCGATGCCGTCAGGAGCACGTTGGGCCCGAGGGGCATGGACAAGATGCTCGTCGACAGCATGGGCGATGTGGTGATCACCAACGATGGCGTCACCATACTGAAGGAGATAGATGTAGAGCACCCCGCAGCCAAGATGATCGTCGAGGTCGCTAAGACCCAGGACGAGGAGTGCGGCGACGGGACGACGACTGCGGTAATCCTCGCCGGTGAGCTGCTGAAGAAGGCCGAGGGGCTCATCGAGCAGAATGTCCACCCGACGGTCATATCTGGAGGCTACAGGCTCGCGGCCAACAAGGCGAAGGAGTATCTCGAGGAGGTCGCGATCAAGGTGTCCCCGAACGACAAGGAGACGCTCATGGACATAGCGAAGACCTCGATGATATCGAAGAGCGTCGCCGCGTCCAGGGAGCTCCTGGCCAAGGTGGCTGTCGATGCCGTGACCGCCGTTGCCGAGAAGAAGGATGACGGGACATGGACGGTCGACGACGACAACATCCAGATCGTCAAGAAGCAGGGTGGATCGATGGACGACACGACGATGATCTCAGGCATCATAGTCGACAAGGAAGCCGTGCACCCAGCGATGCCGAAGAAGGTCGAGAAGGCCAAGATCGCCCTCGTCGATTCGGCGCTCGAGGTCAAGAAGACCGAGATTGACGCCAAGATCGAGATCACGGATCCGAGCCAGCTGCATGCGTTCCTCGAGGAAGAGGAGAACATGCTCAAGAAGATGGTCGACACCGTGAAGAAGTCCGGAGCGACCGTGCTGTTCTGCCAGAAGGGCATCGACGACCTCGCACAGCACTACCTGTCCAAGGCAGGCATCTACGCCGTGCGCAGGGTCAAGAAGAGCGACATGGAGAAGCTTGCGAAGGCCACTGGCGCCAACCTGGTCACGAAGCTGGACGACCTCAGGGCGGACGACCTCGGCGTGGCGAACCTCGTCGAGGAGAAGAAGATCGCGGACGACAGGATGACATTCGTCACCGGCTGCAAGAACCCGAAGGCCGTCTCCGTACTGATCAGGGGCGGCACCGAGCATGTCGTGGACGAGATCGACAGGTCGCTGAACGACGCCATCAGCGTTGTCGCGGTCGCCTTCGAGGACGGAAAGCTTGTCACGGGCGGCGGCTCCGCAGCGACCGAGCTAGCTCTCAGGCTGAGGGACTTCGCGGCATCAGTCGGCGGCAGGGAGCAGATCGCCATAGACGCGTTCGCATCCGCGCTCGAGGTCATACCGACGGCGCTGGCTGAGAACGCTGGCCTGGACCCGATCGATATCCTGATCGAACTGAGGCAGGCGCACAAGGCGGGCAAGAAGAACGCTGGCGTCAATGTCTTCACGGGCAAGATCACCGACATGAAGAAGGAGAAGGTCCTTGAGCCGATAAGGGTCGGCAGGCAGGCCATCAGCTCCGCCACGGACGCGGCCGTCATGATCCTCAGGATCGATGATGTGATAGCGTCGAAGGGCGGCAGCCCGAAGGGCCCGCAGGGACCTGGCCCCGGCGACATGGGAGACATGGACTGAAGTCCATCCCCAAACCCCTTTCCCAAAACCTTTCAAGTTCGAAACGCGGGCCCAACATGCCCGTGAACCCGCTGGAGGCTACCACTGATGGCTGACGAGGACGCGGGCGAGCTCGACATGCCCGACAACGAACAGGAGACGAAGGAGGCACCTCCGTCCGACCCAATCGCGGAGAGGGACAGGAGGATCGACGAGCTCACGGACGACCTGAAACGCCTCCAGGCGGAGTTCGAGAACTACAAGAAGCGGGTCCTCAGAGAGGGGGCCGAGAAGGCCAAGGCTGGCGCGGAGAGTGTCGTGCGCGACCTCCTAGCGCTCATGGACACATTCGACAAGGCCCTCGAGGACGCGGAGAAGAACGAATACCCCGAACCGCTCAGGAAAGGACTCGAGAGCATACACAAACAGCTCGTCCAGACACTCCAGAGGCAGGGGTTGAGGGAGGTCAGGGCCGACGGACAGTTCGACCCGTTCGAGCACGAGGCCATCATGCGCGAGGATCGCGATGACATGGACGACGGAAGGATACTCGAGGTGTACCAGAAAGGGTACGCGTTCGGGCCCAAGGTCATACGCGCGGCCAAGGTCAAGGTCTCCAAGAGCGTGAAGACAGGGACTGAAGATACTCACGATACACAGGAATCACAATCGGAAGAGAGAGGTGAATGAGCAATGGCAGAGTCTAAGGGAAAGATCATAGGCATCGACCTCGGCACGAGCAACTCAGCGGCCGCGGTCGTGGAGGGCGGCAGGCCCACGATAGTACCGAGCGCGGAGGGGACGAGCCTGGGAGGCAAGGCGTTCCCGTCGTATGTCGCGTTCACGAAGGACGGGCAGATGCTCGTGGGAGAGCCGGCAAGGCGCCAGGCGGTCTCCAACCCAGAGGGGACCGTGATGGCGATCAAGAGGAAGATGGGCACGGACCACAAGGTCCAGGTCCACGGCAAGGAGTACACGCCTCAGCAGGTATCAGCGTTCATACTCCAGAAGATCAAGAGGGACGCCGAGGCGTACCTTGGCTCGAAGGTCGAGAAGGCGGTCATCACGGTGCCCGCGTACTTCAACGACAACCAGAGGCAGGCGACGAAGGACGCAGGGACCATCGCCGGGCTCGAAGTCGTCAGGATCATAAACGAGCCCACGGCGGCTGCGCTGGCGTACGGCCTCGACAAATCGGAGAGCGAGCAGAAGATACTCGTGTTCGACCTCGGCGGCGGGACGCTGGATGTCACAATCATGGAGTTCGGTCAGGGAGTGTTCGAGGTCATATCCACCAGCGGCGACACGCAGCTGGGCGGCACTGACATGGACAACCTGCTCGTAGAGTACATCTCAAAGGAGTTCAAGGCCGACACAGGCATAGACATCTCGAAGGACAGGATGGCCGTCCAGCGCGTCAGGGAGGCGGTCGAGAAGGCCAAGATAGAGCTGTCCTCGACGCTCGAGACGGAGATCAACCTCCCCTACGTGAGCGCGGATGCATCAGGCCCGAGGCACCTAGCCATGAAGCTGACGAGGGCGAAGCTCGAGGAGCTCGTCAAGCCAGTAGTCGAGCGCTGCAGGGGTCCCACGATGCAGGCCATCCAGGACGGGAAGCTGTCCTCGGAGAGCATAGACAAGGTCATCCTCGTCGGAGGGCCGACAAGGATGCCCATGGTGCAGCGGTTCGTCGAGGGCATCGTAGGTTCGAAGATCGTGCGCGGAGTGGACCCTATGGAGTGCGTGGCCATGGGCGCGGCGATACAGGGAGGGATCATAGAAGGCAGCGTGAAGGACATCCTGCTGCTCGACGTCACACCGCTCTCACTAGGCGTAGAGACGATGGGCAGCGTGTTCCACAAACTCATCGAGAGGAACACGACCATCCCCACGAGGAAGAGCGAGATATTCACGACCGCCACTGACGGTCAGACCAGCGTCGAGATACACGTGCTCCAGGGCGAGAGGCCGATGGCATCTGACAACGTCACCCTGGGCAGGTTCCACCTCATCGGCATAGCGCCGGCCCCCAGGGGTCTCCCCCAGGTAGAGGTCACGTTCGACATAGACGCCAACGGCATCATAGACGTGAAGGCGAAGGACCTCGGCACTGGCAAGGAGCAGAAGATCACCATCACCGCGACCACGAAGCTCGGGAAGGACGATGTCGAGCGCATGGTGAAGGACGCCGAGAAGTTCGCGGACGAAGACCGCAAGAGGAAGGAGAAGGCCGAGCTGAAGAACCGCGCGGAGCAGAAGGCGTACGAGGTCGCTCACATCATCGAGGAGATGGGCGACAAGATCGCCCCGGACCTCAAGGAGAAGCTCACGAAGATGGCCGAGGAGCTGAAGGCCGCGGTGCCTTCCGACGACCTCGTCCTGATCAAGCAGAAGCTCGACGAGCTCGAGAAGGCGCTCTTGGAGGTCGGCAAGAGGGTCTACGAGGCGGCCCAGCAGCAGCAAGCGTCTCAGCAGGCCCAACAGGCACCCCCGCCAAGCCAGGACGAAGCCCAGGGTCCATCCGGCGGCGAGGAAGGCTTCGTGGACGCCGAGTACAAGATCGTCGATGACGACAAGAAGTGACGGCGTTCCGAAACCTCTTTCATCCTTCACCCGTTACTCGTGCTGAGCCGGACGAACGGCCCATGTCACCGGGAGACGTCAGATGGCCGCGAAAAGAGACTATTACGACACGCTAGGGGTCCAGCGGACCGCCTCGAAGGACGACATCAAGAAGGCCTACAGAAAGCTGGCCATGAAGTACCATCCGGACATGAACAAGGAGAAGACCAAGGAGGCAGAGGAGAAGTTCAAGGAACTCTCGGAGGCCTACGAAGTCCTCGCGGATGACGAGAAGAAGCAGAGGTACGACCAGTTCGGGCACGAGGGCGTCCAGAGCACTTTCAAGGGCGGCGGGTTTGACTGGTCCGACTTCACCCATTACGGAGACATAAGCGACATATTCGGCAACTCCGGAGGGTTCGGAGGCAGCATATTCGACCAGTTCTTCGGCGGCGGGCAGCGGAGGTCCGGTCCGCAGGAGGGCAGGTCCCTCAGGTACGACATCGAGGTCACCCTTGAGGATGCAGCAGCCGGGGTCGAGAAGGACATCAGGGTGCCCCACAGCGTGTCATGCAAGACTTGCGGGGGCATGGGGGCGAAGCCGGGGGACATGAAGACCTGTCCCACGTGCAAGGGTAGCGGCCAGGTTCAGAGGGGACAGAAGCGCGGCTACACTTCGTTCGTCACGATCTCAGCCTGTCCCACATGCAGGGGTGGTGGCAAACAGGTCACGAAGCCGTGTCCAGACTGCAACGGCGCCGGATCGGTCCAGACGACCTCGACTCTCCAGGTGTCCATACCCAAGGGCGCCGAGGAGGGCATGAGACTCAGGATCCGGGGAGCTGGAGAGGCGGGGCCCAACGGCGGGCCATCGGGGGATCTGTACATAGTGATCCACATAGAGGACCATCCCGTCTTCGACAGGGATGGACACGACCTGTGGGTCGAGGCGCCAGTCACATTCGCGCAAGCCGCCCTCGGGGCGGATGTCGACGTGCCCACCATAGACGGAACGGCAAGGGTGACCGTTCCCGCGGGGACGCAGACCGGGACCGTGCTAAGGCTGAAGGGGAAGGGAATGCCGGACCTGAGGGGGTACGGGACAGGGGACCAGTTCGTGAAGGTCTCCGTGGTCACGCCTGCGAAGCTCACAGCCGAGCAGAGGAACATGATGAAGAAGCTCGGGGAATCCCTCGGGGATTATGGCAAGGGGACGAAGAGGAAGTCGGTGTTCAGCAGGTTCGGGAGAGGCGGTTGAGGGGAAAATATTTATCCCGACAGGCACAAATCACCATCAGATGAAACGTATAGGGCTCCTGACTGAGGACCCGAGGACGTATTTTGAGATGCTCGAGGTGCTCAGAGAGAGGGGACTCGAATATGTCTCGCTCGACTTCGACGACGCCGTCCCGGCCCATGTCGGGGTTGTGATCTCGACCGAGAGGGAGAAGGCGAGGGTCTCCTTGGACGACGTCGTGACGGACCCCGACCCGGATGTGGCTGTGTCCAAGGCGTTGAAGCTGCTCTCTGGGGACGCCTCTGTCGAGAGCCTGTGCATAGGAGTCGATCCCGGACACAGGCCCGGCGTGGCGGCGATAGGGGACGGAGCCGTCCTGACACGCACGATCGCACCTTCCCCTGAAGGCGTCAGCGAAATCATCGATCGCATCGTGAAGGCGTATCCGTGTACGAACCTGCTCGTCAGGATAGGCAACGGCGACAGGACCAACAGGAACAGGATATTCAACAGGCTTTGGGACCGCGGACACAGACTGGAGATTGTCGACGAGAGCAACACCACCACAGATTCGGAGACACCGGATGAGGATGCGGCGGTCGAGATCGCGATGACTCCAGGGTACCGACCCGTTAAGAAGCAGAAGATACAGCCATGCGACGGCGAGTTGAGGAACATCCAGAGACTCAGCAGGCTCGAGAGCAACGGCCGGCTCACAGTCTCGAAGGGACTTGCGGCCAGAGTTGCGGTGGGCGAGATATCGCTCAACGAGGCTATCGACCTGCAGTGTTCAAATGGCAAGTGACTAGAAGAGATGCTCTCTGACTATCCTGGAGCTTCCGCCGACACCGCACTTGAGCGTCTCGATGCCAAGGGCCTTAATCCTCTGCTCGACCTCATCAGTGCGCGAAGGATGCGTGTTGACGTAGACGGTTGCGCCCGTGTCTATTGAGAAATACGCGGGCAGACCCTCCTCCCTCATCTTCCTGACCTCGAGGATGACCTTGACAGTATCCGGGCGCCAGAGTATCATCTCGTCCAGGCCGGTCATCGTTATCCCATGCAGAATGAGCGAGTCCCGCTCAGCCAGGATGCCGATCCGGTCGATATCCTTCTTCTTGATCGCGCTCTCCATCTCCGCCAGCGCGCCGTGGACATAGGCGAGACGCGAGTGGAAGAAGGGTGATCCGAGAACAGCCTTGTGGGCACTCTCAGTGTACTTGAACGCCGGGACCAGCGCCACAACTATCCCCATCTCGAACTCCTCTGACGCGACCTGGTAGGAATACGACTCCTCGTCGTCGTGGCCAGCCTTCCAGCGTGAGAAACCGCCCGTCACCGAGCGAGTGGCCGACCCCGCCCCTCTCCGAGCTATCACGGAGACCTGCTCAAGAGTCAGACACAGGCCGAGGGCTTCGCTGCTCGCCAGTGCGAGCGCGGCGAACCCCGAAGCCGATGAGCCGAGTCCCACATTCGAAAGGAAGTTGTTCGTCGACATCATGTGGAACCGGGCCTTCGACTCCGCTCTGCGTCTTACCTCGTCCACCACCGACACTACACGCTCCAACTC
>DUKU01000007.1:1855-11036 GCA_013329135.1 Thermoplasmata archaeon | reverse complement strand
TCCAACTCTCGTCCCTGCAACTCCCTCGAATCCAGGTGAGCGCGGTCCTTGTCGAAGTCGCCGAACTCAATCGTCGTGTGCGATACCGTGGGCGAGGTGGCGACCGATATCGAATCATGAAACGGCAATCTCAGGACCTCGTCTCTGAGGCCATGGTACTTTATCAGGCCCTGGATAGGATGGGCCTTCGCTGAAGCCTTCACACCAATACCTCACACGTCGAACAGGACTGTCACGGCCTTCCTCGAGTCGTCGAACTCCAGCCTGTGGTAGGTCACGCCCTTCACGACGGACCTCTTCGTATCCTTCTCCTCGTCGAAGTTCTCCCCCCGCGCTATGGCGACAAGCTTCGTGCCATCGGTATCGACCGAGAACTCGCCGAACACGAGGTTCTCGACATCGTGAAGGAACAGGAGTTCCTGGAGGAAATCGACCAGCAGTTGCTCACGGCCATCCGCCTCGAGTTCCAGTTTGACCTCCCCTGTGGGCGAGACCTTTGTCACGTCGGTCATCTGGTCGAAGAGCGCATAGGCAGCATTCGCGAACCTCTCGCCGAGGGTATTTCCATAGGCCTCGACCATTGCATCCGCGGTATGCTCCAGCAGCCTGTATCTCATGCATAGCTAATGACGATTCGAGGATATATCAAGACTGCGTCGCTCAGACCTCGGAGAAGTAATCACACGCCCTTGACACGATGCATGCGTCGCAGGCAGGTTTGCGCGCCCGGCAGACCGACCGACCATGCTCGATTAAGTTGATGTGGAAATTATAGTACTCGCTCACTGGGACGAGGGACTCCATTACCTCCTGGGCGGCCTCCCTGGTGACCTTGGGGCCGATGAGTCCCAGTCTCTTGGTGACCCTGTGGACGTGCGTATCCACAGGGAACGCGGGCATGCCCAGGGAGAAGAGGAGGACTATCGACCTTGTCTTCGGCCCGACGCCTTTGATATGAGCGAGCCATCGGTCCGCATCCGAGGCTGTCATATCCCTCAGGAAGTCCAGCTCGATCGCTCCGCGCTCACGGTTGATGAACTCGAGTGCGCCGATGATCCTCCTCGCCTTGATGTCTGGGAGACCACCCGACCGGATGACCTTCGCCACGGCAGATGGGTCCTCCCCCAGCAGGTCGTTCCAGTCGCTGTATGCACTCTTGAGTGCCAAGAATGATCTGTGCGAGTTCACATCTGTCGTATTCTGTGACAGTATCGTCTCAACGAGCGTGTCGACCGGGTCCTCATCCACGCACGCCGACTTCTCGCCATAGAGCTTGGTGAGAACCCTGTTGATGGCTGCTGTCTTGCGTCTCAAATCACCCTCAGAGATTCCGTGGTCCATCCCATTCAGCCCGTCGTTATCTTCACGTTCCTGAAGAGGATACTGGGCATAAGCGCGCTCCCGAAATCCACAACGTCCGCCCCTACTCGCTCGACGTTCTTCATCAGGTCCGTGACGTTGCCCGAGACCATCGAGCCGCGGACCCCGCCCACGACCTCCCCGTTCTTGATCAGCAGACCCGGACTCGCGACGAACGAGAAACCGCCGGTTTCCGTGTTGCTCGTGTGAGAGCCCTGGCATCCCCATACGAGGTAGCCGTGGTCCACGGATTCGATGAGCGATTTCATGCTGCCCCGGTCAGGCATGACCTGCAAACACAATGGTGCTGCTCCGACCGTGCCAGAGGACAGATCTCGAATCGCATTGCCCGTCGAACCCTCTCCGGAGATAGAGCCATGGTAGCTGTCCCAGACATAACCCACCAGAGTACCCTTGTTCACTAGCCGGGTCTTCTGAGCTGCGATGCCCTCGTCATCGAATGGCCTCGACCCACATCTGCCAGACAGGAGGGGGTTGTCGTTGATGGTGACATGTTCAGACCATATAGGCTCTCCCAGCCTGCCAGCCAGGAAGGATATCCCCTGATGGGTGTTCTGGCCGGAGAACGCCTCGCTGAGGACCACGTTGAGAAGGCCATCATTTCCTGCACCGAGTGACATCGGAGAGAACACGACGTCGCATTCCTCCGTCTTCGCATCCAGGATATGAGTACTCTTCTCCGCGATCCATCCCGCGCGCTCGCCGATCTTGTCGATCCGGAGGTCGCAGCTACGCGACTGTCCTGACTCCTCGCAGTCGGGTGATATTGACTCGCCTGAGCCCGCAACGCAGCATATCAGTGCTTGCAGTTCCGTCTCAGACATGACCGACCGCATCCCGGACGAGTTTGTCACTCCCACCGTCCTCCCAGTTGATTCGACGGCCCCGTAAGGAGCGGACACATCCTTCGAAACTGACCTGGCGCCATCGATCATCTCCTCGGCCATCATGCTCATGACCGGGACGTCGAGCGAGGCCACTGATGTATCATACAATCCGGACACGGAGGGATACTTCTTGCTGCTGGAGGGAAAACCACTCCAATTCTTATCGGATTCCATCAGGTTCGCGATTCTCACTGCATGGTCGATACACTCAGAGGTCGCTCTACGGTCGAACTCGTTGCAGGACGCCCCTCCGACCTTCCCGTCGACACAGACGCGCACGTGAAGACCCGTTGCCATGATCGAATCTGCGCTCGAGACCAACTCCCTCTCGATAGTCACCCTCCGGGTCCTCGTGCAAATGGCATATGCGTCGAATTCCGCGACCTTCTGTCTTCTCGCGGAGGCAACCACTTCATCGAGCACGTGCAGTACAGCAGTTTCAGTGGCGCACGCCTTCGACATCAGGCAGACCCCCCGAACACTACTCCGCCCTTCTTGAAGCTCAAATGCGGTCCGCCATCACTTGTCGGCATCGCCTGGAGCAGCTTCCCACAGTAGCTGGATTCGAAATCGAAATCCCTGCCCACACCGTCGATCAATGCGAGCGACTTCGTGGCCACGCCGCTGATTGCCAAGCTCCTCACCGGTCTGCCCAACTCCCCCTTGACAATCTCGTAACATTCTTGAATGCTCACCTGGAAACTGGAATTCGACTCCGCCTGTCCCCCACTGACATCCACACAGTAATATCCGAATTTCTTGTCCTCCAGCATTTCATCCAGGGACACGTCCCCCCGTTCGAAGTAGGTGTTCCTCATACGAATCAACGGAGGGACCCTGTAGCTCTCGGCCCTGGCATTCCCAGTCGGCTCGATGTCGAGACGTGCGGCCCATTCCCTGTTGGTCATCTGTGCTCCGATCAGACCCTTGTCGATCAGGGTGACCGTCTTGGGCAAGACCCCTTCATCGTCGGCCGTGATGTTCCCGAACCCATCCTCGATCCAGGGAGAGTCGACCATCGTCACCGCCTCTGAGGCCACCCTAGCCCCTTCGAGGCCGTTGAATGCGCCCGCAGCGAAGAGGTCCGCCTCTGACAAGTGTCCAAGGGCTTCATGAGCAAGCATCCCCGACACCTTAGGAGAGATGACGCAAGGATGCGTACCACGCTTACACGAAACACCATCCATCTGCAGTCTCGCCTTCCTGGCCAATCGTTCGACGATCTTGTCGCCAGAACCATCCTCAGTGAACCGCTCCCACCCGCGAGTCACCGTGCCGATTTCATCTCTGGCCGACACCAATCGGCCGGAAGTATTCCCGGAGGCGCTGGTCTTCAGATAGGCGTGTGACAGCGATTGTCGGACCTCGGTCCCCTCGCTCGTGACGAGAACCCTGTCTCCGGTGATGTCCGAGTAACTTGCTTTCGTGGTCGTCATGCGACGGTCAGCCTTAGTCGCATTCCTGCAAATCGAAGTCAAATACGATACCTTCTCCGCAAGGTCGACCTCGTTCAAAGGAATCCTCGCCTTCGAGGGGATGTCCATCTTGACTGGTTTCACCCCGTGCAGGCTTGTATCTGAAACGGCGGTTCGCGACAGCGCACTAGCTGCTTTCACGGCTTCGGTGATTGTCTCAGATACATCACGCACCCCGTCGGAGACCGCGAACCCCCATCTGCCCGATTTCAAGATTCTTGCAGAATGCCCGCACTCGAACTTGCGCGTGACGCTCTCAATCGACGATTCGCGGAGTTCGATGGAGGTCTCAACGACGTCGTCGGCGCGGAGTTCCACGTAGTCCAGCCCCGAAACCACCCGAGACCGGACCGCCTTCACGAGAGGGTCCAGCAACGCGCTCATCTGGCGGATAGGAGTATCTTTCTCCATTAAAAAGGGGTAGGGTGTCACGAGCCTCGGATTGCACTGGCATGAATGATTTCGTTGCCGCTCAAAGCTTTTATACCGATTGTGTCTGTGGTTCCCTCGTGAAGATCTGCGTCATTGGCTGTGGCGCGATAGGGACCACGATCGCCAGAGCCGTCGATGAGATGCCAGACATCGATACAACATACCTCACCGACAGGTCCCAGGAATGTGCCACCAGACTCCAGGAGCGGACCAGGAAGGTCAAGTACATACCTGACATAATTCCCGTCCTGCCTGAGATACGACTTGTCGTGGAGGCCGCAAGCCAGGATGCCGCACGATACTATGCCCCCTTGACCCTTTCGGCCGGTGTGGACATCCTCCTGATGAGCGTGGGCGTGTTCCAGGACGAGGAGTTCCAGAGCGATGCCTTCCGGCTCGCCAAGAGGAAAAGCGCGAAGATATTCATCCCGAGCGGTGCGATCGGCGGCGTCGATGCACTCTCCGCAGCGAGCTTAGACATCATGGATGAGGTCACGCTGACAACAACGAAACCCCCTTCTGCATTCGGACCGAGCGCCTATCTGGAGTCGAAAGGGATCGTCCCGGCGGACATAAGGGTCAGAACCGAGATATTCCATGGCTCCGCGAGGGAGGCAGTCAAGCACTTCCCGCAGAACATCAACGTCGCCGCGACCATATCCTTGGCAGGGATAGGTTTCGAGAAGACCATGATACGGATTGTGTGCGATCCGCAGGTCAAGACAAACGAGCACAACCTCAAAGCGAAGGGGAAGTTCGGAGAACTCGATGTCGTCACCCGGAACGTCCCCTCTCCGAGGAACCCGAAGACAAGTTACCTAGCTGCCTTGTCCGCCATATCCGCAATCAAGAAGATCGCAGGCCAGACATGGGTCGGCATCTAATCTCGTCAACCTCTTATACGGCAAGACACATTCGAGGCCAGTGATTCTGTGCCGACCAAGGAGAGATGGATATTCGCATCCATGAAAGCCGATGTGGATGCTATCGTGCTCATGAATGGTACCGATCCGAACCTCGACAACAGTTTCTTCTACGCGACGGGAATCCCGAACGGACTATTCGAGGGCGGAATCGCCATCATCCAGCCAAGAAAGACTGAGGTGCTCAGCTCGGAACTGGAGGAGCTCAGCTCGAGATCTGCTGGCGTGCGCACGACTGTCTTCGGAAGCTCGGATCACAGACACACCCTCCTCACCCGAAAGCTGAAGGGCATGAGAAGGATAGGCGTCAATTCGCGGGAGATAACGCACGCGAACTATCTGAAAATCAAGAAGGCGGCTGGCAGCGCGAAGCTCGTGGACGTGTCCACAGACCTCGAGAGCGCCCGTGTCATCAAGCAGCCAGACGAAATACTGCTCATCAAGAAGGCTTGCACGATTGGATCCTCGGTAGCCGAGATGATACCGGACATTGTAGCCGAGGGGATGACAGAGACCGAAGCTGCTGCCGAGCTCAACTACAAGATGATGAGGCTTGGGGCGACGGGCCCGGCTTTCGTGGCCGGCGTAGCATTCGGGTCCAAGAGCGCGGAGCCCCACTATCACCCTGGGGCTAGGAAACTCAAGCGCGGCCAGTTCGCATTGTTCGACTTCGGGGCGAACTACAGACGATATGTCTCTGACATCACAAGGACATTCACATGCGGACCTGCCGACAAGAAGCAGAAGGAGATGTACGATGTCGTGCTGGAGGCGCAACTTGCGGCAATCGAGGCCATACATGCGGGGGTCCAAGGGAAGGATGTGGACATGGCAGCCAGACGGATTATCGACGGCAGCAGATTCAAAGGATGCTTCATACACGGCACCGGTCACGGAATTGGCGTGTCCGTACACGACCCCGGAGCCATCTCGCCCGCGAGGGACATGACCCTGAAGGAGGGGATGACTCTCACCGTCGAGCCGGGGGCATACATAAACGGCTTCGGAGGGGTCCGGATAGAGGATGACATCCTCGTGACGAAGAGAGGATGCCAGATCCTGACCCCCTGCACGAAGGAGTTCCGACAGATCTAGAAGAGCGAGAGCATCCTCGTGTCGAAGAACCTGTCGGCAAGCTCCTGGACTGCGAATATCATCACAACACCCAGCAACGCAATCACGATGGAAGCCAGCCAGTCATCGGAGACTGGGAGTTCGTCCACCAGCATGAAGCGTATGACGAATATCAGGATGACGAACGCGAAGAGGAGTCCGAGCTCTCCGATCTCAACCTCGTTCGTGATGTCCCTCACAAAAGGTATCACCAGGACCGCGATTACAGAGACCAGCAACAACCGCAGCACGAAAGGCCCATCTGCCGACCACTCGCTGGCCACCAGTGCCGAGCTCACGTAGAATATCAATGCGACGAGGACGATAGCGACGAGGATCAGGAGCAATTGTTCGATGCTCATGCGAACACCTGCATCGAGACTGGCCTTGGAGCGTTAAGTTACTTTCGGCCTCTGCCCCCCTCGGTCCGTGCGTCACCATCATCACTCTCACTCGAAGTTGAAGAAGCGGTTCGCATCTGTGAGCATGACAACACAGGAGACGCCTGCACCCGTTCTAGCGTCTCCATCCGCATCTACATCCAAATCACCGAAGGGGATTGCGTGTCTGTCATGGCAACTCCGTCGATTCGCATGGAACTCATATGAGTCCTGCAGGACCTGGCAGGACTGGCAACAACACTTATCTACGGAAATCAGGTTAAGGGAGTAACGTGGCCATATTCTTCAACGAGGAGTTCTACGGGCACATTCAGGACCCGTTCCATCCTGAGTCCCCCGAGAGACTGAGGGGCATCGTTCAGAAGCTCAAAGCGCACGACCTTTGGAAGGACGTGCACTCGTCGAAGACCGGACATAAGGAACACCTCAGACTCGTCCACGAGGAAGAATACATCAATTTCATCGAGACCTGCGGAGAATGCAGCCTCACAATGGACACCAGGGTCCATCATGAAACATATGGGATAGCTGCGCTCTCCGCTGAGTGCGCAATCGATGCGGTCATGTTCTCGAAGGAACACGGAAAACCGGCGTTCGCCCTGACCCGCCCACCTGGACATCATTCAGGGCCGAATTACGGCATGGGATTCTGCTACTTCAACAACATTGCTATCGCGGCAAAGTACCTGCAGGGGCATGGCGACAGACGGATCGCGATCGTGGACATGGATGTTCATCACGGCAACGGCACCGAGCAGATCTTCGCAGCTGACCCGACCGTCCTCTACATCTCGACCCACCAGACAGGCATATTCCCGGGCACGGGGGCCATCGATTTCATCGGGAAGGGAGATGGCCAAGGGTTCAACCTGAACATGCCCCTGGCATCCGGATGCGGCGACTCCACGTTCGACCTGGCATACCGTAGCTTGGCTCTGCCAGTCCTAGAGCAGTTCGACCCTGACGCTTTACTCGTGAGCATCGGTGTGGACAACCACTACAGAGACCCGCTCGCGTCCCTGAGCCTCTCCTCGGATGGCCATGTGAGGCAGGCGAAGGAGTTGCTGGCGTTCGCGAACGCGAAATGCGACGGCAGGACCACGTTCATGCTCGAGGGCGGATACGACATACCTGCGCTCTCCGAGGTCGTCGCAGGCGTCGTCGGTGCCATGGAATCCGTAGAGGTCCCTCTGGAATTCACAGACATCGTCGACAACAGCTGCCTCGGACGAGGCACTGTCGAGAGGTGTATGAGGAACGCGTCCGAGTACTGGGACCTATAGATTGGGCTTCCTCTTCTTGACCAGGTCCAGTTGCTTCTCGTGGTCCCTCTTGACGTTGTTCTCGAGCATGTCAAGGAGCGAGTCGGTCGCCTTGTAGAGATCCCAGTCGACGGTCTTGACATAGTACATGCTCTTGGAAGTGGTCAGCCTCGCGCTGAGACTGTACTTGCTCTTCAGACCCTCGTGGTGGTACACGCTCGCATGCATCGAGAACACCCTCGGAGGCAGTATCCTGTCGATCCTCTTCATCGACTTGCCGATTATCTCGTACAGGACGTCGTAGACCTCTGGGTCGCCGACTTCCAGGCCGGTGATCTGTACATAGACTCCCTCTCTTGGGAGCAGGCTTATGACTTGCTCCATGAGGTCGATTTGAGAGAGAACTCCGACGAGCTTCCCCCCATCCGTGACGAACAGGGTGGACAGCTTCTTGGCAAGAATGACCGCAACGGCCTTCTCAAGAGTGTCTGTGGGGGCCACGTACGTTGGGGAGCTGTTCATCACACTGCCGACCCTGACATCGACGGGTCCCCTGTCGGAGCCCATGATCTCGCCCGGGGGCTTCGATGCCTTCGGGTTCCAGATGACTTCCATCACCTCGGTCATCCCGATTGCGCCGATGAGCCTGTCAGTCTTGTCCACGACCGGAAGGGTCATCTCGCCCAGGCCCATCATCACGATCTGGGCCTTTCTGACGGACTCCTCCTCGGTGACTGCATGGGGATTCCTGCTCATGATGTCCGAAACCTTCTTCTGCCTCAACTCGTCGACATTCGGGAGCATCTTGACGATGTCCGTCCGGGAAAGGAATCCGATCATTTTGTGGTTCCTGACGACCGGGGCGCCTCTGACGCCTGACGACAGCATCTCCTCCGCGGCGTGGAGGACCGTCATGTCCTCTTCGAGCTTGGGGGCCGGGATCATTATGTGCTCGACCTTTGCGCTCAAAGTGACATTCCTGCGAGACAAAAGGACCTTGTGACTCACCAGTCCGAGGGGTTTGTCCCCGTCGAGTACTGGAATCTCGCGCACCTTGCCCTTCCTCATCTTGGAGAGTACCTCAGAGACCGTCTCTCCTTTGTTGGCCGTCAGACCTGGGGGGCTCATGATGTCTTTCACGAGCAACTTATCTATCGCAATCGCCTTCAAACGAAACACATCCGCAGACTGGGCATAAGGTCGAAAATCCTGTGTGCGCCCATCTTTCCTTACCAATGCAAATTCCGCATCTAAATACTTTCTATCCCTTTCCATCGATTGATAGCGACGTCAATGCTTTATATCGTA
>DUKU01000007.1:0-1791 GCA_013329135.1 Thermoplasmata archaeon | reverse complement strand
TATCGTACGTCCAATCTGGTACATCGGAGATATCACGCATCTGGCGCCCGGTGGCTGCCGGGTACGCGGAGGCATCGGCGTTGACTGAGAAGACCGAGGTTTCCGTGCGTCGGCACGGGCCGGCGCGCGCACGCAACAGCGGGGGAAGTGTGTCGGGCGATGGGTTCGAGGGGGTAGGCCGGATGGGGTTCCACACTTTGGATGATTTTGACCTGCGAGGGAAGAAGGTGCTCCTGAGAGTTGACATCAACTCTCCGGTCGACGAGAAAACCCTGGCGCTCGAGGACGGATCCAAGATACTCTCATCGGTGCCCACGATCCGGGAGATCGTGGACAGGGGAGGCATGGTCGCCGTCCTGGCGCACCAGGGCAGGCCCGGCGATTACGACTTCATACCGCTCAACGAGCACGCGAACTACCTGAGCAGGTACCTCGGGAGGAAGGTCAGGTACATTGACGACATTTTCGGGGCGCACGCACTCAAAGCCATAGATGGGTTGGCCGAGGGGGAATGCGTCCTCATGAAGAACGTGAGATACTTCGGGGAGGAACAGGCGAGCAGGAGCCCGGGTGAACACGCCCAATCCGAGCTCGTCAAGACACTAGCGCCCAAGTTCGACATCTACATCAACGACGCGTTCGCTTCGTCGCACAGATCGCACGCATCGCTCGTCGGGTTCACCGCAGTGCTGCCCTCTGCCGCCGGACGGTTGCTCGAGAGGGAGATCACGACCCTCTCGGAGGTCTTCCATGCGCCGAAGAGGCCCTCGACCTACATATTCGGGGGCAAGAAGCTCTCGGACGCTCTCGCGGCGATAGAGAACCTCGCCAAGAATGACTCTGTCGACCATATCCTGATTGCTGGCCTCGCGGGATATGGATTCCTGTGGTGTCTGGGGAAGGGAGTCGGCTCCAGGACCGAGGACCTCATCAAGAGGGACATGACCGAAGAGGCCGTGGGACGGGCAAAGAAGCTCTGGGCAGATCATGGAAGCAAGATCACGTTGCCTTCGGACGCGGCAATCGAGGAAGCGAGCGAGAGGAGGGAATACCCTATCGGTTCCCTGCCCGCAGATGCCGCCGTCCTGGACATCGGCGCCGACACGATAGCCCGGTTCACCGAGACCATCATGATATCCAAGACAATCTTCCTGTCCGGACCTCCTGGGGTATTCGAGAGAGACAAGTTCGCAGAGGGCACGAAGGCGATATTCAACGCCATTGTGGAATCAGGGGCTTTCTCCGTCATCGGAGGAGGTCACTCGAGCGCTGCCGCGAACAAGCTGGGGCTCATGGACAGGTTCTCATACTGCAGCACGGGAGGTGGGGCGCTGGAGCGGCTCATGCTCGGCAAGCCCATGCCTGTGATCGAGGCCCTCAGGGAATCGGCGAAGAGGTTCTAATCAGTCGTACGGGAAACCCTTCTTGACGGCTCCCCCAAGTATTGTCCCGCCGAGGGATCGCGCCCTTATCAGGCCCCTCAACGGCACGCCGTCGACCTCGTTCATGCTGCTCTTGTTGACTATGACCAGCACCAGGACCGGCTCCCCGCCCGCCTCGCGGATGTCGGATATCGCGCCCTTGATAGTCGCGCCTGTGCTCAGGACATCGTCCACGATCACGATCTTCTTCTTGTCGCCAGTTGAGGCGAAGTTGGAGCTGAACGCGCCGCCGGTCTCTGCCTCCGAGTGCGGTCTGTACACCCCGAAGTCCACACCGAGGAGCTCAGATATCTTGCAGGCGAACGGGACCCCGTTTATGGACACGCCCATGACCACATCGGCCAGTTGC
>DUKU01000051.1:1105-6057 GCA_013329135.1 Thermoplasmata archaeon | reverse complement strand
CGCGGAACCCGTATGACACCACGTCACGCATGGTCCTGAACCCGCATGACTCGTATAGTGGCTCGCCCGCGCTGGTCGCGCAGAGAAACACAGACCTTATCCCCGAATCATCGAGCTCACGAAGCGACGCCTCCAGGAGCCTCCTGCCGACCTTCCTACCCCTCACCTCGCCAGATACGACGAGATGGCCTATGACCGCGCTATCGCCGTACTGTACGCTCGTCACGAGACCCAACGGACATTCATCATCCCAAACGAAACTGCCGACGTGCCGTAATCTCAGGATCCTCTCGAACTCCGGGCGCGTGTACGCCCATCCTTCATGGTCCGTGAGTCCGATCGCGAACTCGATATCGTCCTTCACCATCACTCTCATCGGGCGGCATCCCCAATGGCATTCTCGAGTACCGGGCCGATCAGACGGTCAGCAACGCACTGAGCTAGATCCTCCGATGCGGGGATGCAGAAGACTATCTTCCTCTCCGAAACGAAAGCAGTCCCCCTGACCAAGATGGCCTCCTGACCATGCGTGCTCGCCGACAACTGCCGCAACGCCTCTCCAAAACCCGGTATGGACTTCTCCTCGAATGGCTCGATGGCCTCGAGGGTGACGTCATCCTTCGCCAATCCGGTACCACCGACAATCACGATGGCCCCGATCTGACGGTCCTCGATACCCTCCCTGACCGTGCGTTGAACCTCGTGCAGGTCATTCCTCACGGAGACGCGCCTCACAGTGATATGACCGCCCCTCTCGAGCGACTCCTTGACCAGATCTCCCGAGCGGCCCTCGACTCCCGTTGATGCACCGCCCACAGAGACGACTACGACATTGATATTCTTCGCGACGACAAGCGACCGCTCCTTCGATCTCATTCATCCCACCTTGCAGCCAGCACGCAGCGGTATCATTGCCGCGGCGACCGCTGGACGGTATGTCGAATGAGCGCTGGACGGTATAATCATTGCTCTCTTGAAGAACAGCTGGAACCACAACTATCCAATCCGACATGTTTTTATAAGATGGAGAGAATCCTAACCCGCAGGACGAGGTCCTGAGGGATAGGGATGCAAGGCGTCGGGCACGGCGACAGCCATGATGAAGCAGAGGCATCTAGGTCGCCCACCATACCAGTTTCTGACTTGCTGGACATCCTGAAACTCATATCTCGTGTCGAGCCGATCGACCTTCTGCTCGACAGGACCGCTACAACCATCACGTCCTCATTTGGGGTGAAATCTCTCGTCATGTGCGTCCTGGACGAGCAATCTGGATTGTTCATCCCCAGATGCGTGAAGGGGTTCCCAGAGAACAACTCGACCGCCATAAGGAAACACACTTATTCGATGGACAGGAAGAGGAGGGATCTCCTCGACGAGCACAGGATAGACCAGAGGACTTACTTCGTCAGAGCGGATGTCGAAGGTCTCCGGTGCAACGAGGACATGGACTACCTCATCGACACATCCATGCTCTCAGCCCCTCGCGAATCGCCTGATGTGTGGCATCCGCTGGACTTCATAGTCTTCCTCATGGTCGACCGACTAGGGAACTGGATCGGCTGGATCGAGGTCGATTACACCAACGACGGACGCGTCCTACCGAGGACTGCGGTCCACCGGATACAATTGCTCGCCGACCTCGTCGGCATAGCCATTGAGAACTCCAAGATGTACGAGGACGCCATCTCCGCGATGACCGAATCGCAGGGATATCTGGACCTCATCGTGCACGACATCGGGAACATGGTCAACCCGCTGATATACTATCTAGACAAGATGGAGAAGAGTGGGACCCTGGATTCCTCCAACAGCGACTCGCTCGCGAAGGCGTTGGCGGTGTCGAAGGCCGCCAAAGGACTCGTCGACAACGTGCGCAAGATGTCGGAGGCGAAGTCCAGCCAGTACTCCGAAAAGGACCGGTATGACCTCAGAGATGTGCTCGTGAAATGCATATCCGCGCTGAAGAGGGAGTTCCCGTCAAGAGACATAGTCGTGAGCTTCGACTGCCCCGAGGGCGAATGCGTCGTAGGTGCGGACGAACTTCTCCACGACCTGTTCATGAACCTGCTGAACAACGCGGTCAAGTACAACCCGAAACCAACGGCGGAGATAGAAGTCTCCATCCAGAACGGAGCAGGTGTATGGACAGTCACGATAGCCGACCACGGGATAGGGATACCGGATGACCGGAAGGGTGCAGTGTTCTCAAGATTCGCCAAGAGGCCCGAAGGCGTCAGCGGCACTGGCATGGGCCTATCCATAGTCAACCTACTTGTCGACAGGTACTCCGGAGTCATAGGCGTGACTGACAGGATCCCTGGCGACCATTCAGAGGGGACCTCCTTCGAACTCGCGTTCCCGAAACTGAACGGGCAAGAGGTCGCGAGACAGATGAACGGTGTGGGCGCACTCGGCGCTGGCACGACCTCGTCAGATGAATCCTGAGCATCCTCCGAAAGCAATATCTACACCCTGGACCTCAGCGGGGAACCATGGGAGGCCAAGTCCATTCAGGCGCGCCCGTGTTGAGGAAGACGGACGACTACTCCGCTGTGCGGGCCCTCGCAATCAGGTGCGGCCTCGAGGACGGCACATTCGAGAACGTCGTCATGGCATATGGGTACTACATCGGCGAGGAGCTCGTGGGATGCGCTGCCCTGAAACGCGATGGGGACAGATACGGGGTCGAATGGCTCTCTGTCGCGGACCGATTCAGGGGCAAGGGCATGGGCAGGATGCTTGTCGGGAAGATCGAGGCCGAGGCCAGGATGAGGGGCGCAACCTGGATATGGGCTCTCGCGAGAGCGCCGCGGTTCTTCGAGAGCATAGGTTTCAGGGTGACCACGTCGGATGAGGCCGGCGGACCTACCATGTCCAACTGCCTCCTGTGCTCTCAATACCAGCGCACATGTTTCCCGGCCATCGTAACGAAACAATTGTAAGACCATTTATCTGGCCGGCCCGACACCTATAAGTAGCGAATGTGCGTGGCGTGTGGTAGCGAGGGGACGCCAATGGTTCTTACCGACAGGAAGATCGCAGAGTGCGCAAGACGCATGGTCGAGACATGCAACGTCAAGAAGGGGGACGGCGTCGTCGTCAAGGGCGGCGCACACACCCAGCAGCTGCTCGAAGACATCGCTATCGAGTGCTACAAGCGCGGGGCGACACCGACCATCGTCGTGACATCCGACAGATATTCGAAAAGAATCTTCGAGGAGATACCGACCAAGCATCTTCAGACTGCTCCAAAGCAGTACATCGGACTCGTAAAGGCCGCGGACGTGCTCATATCGGTCGAGGAATTGGACGACCCGAGCATAGCGGAGAAGTTCCCCAGGGAGAAACTAACTGCGCGCCAGAAGGCGATGCTCCCCCTGTACGACATCATATATCACAAGACTGACGGGAAGAAATGGCTCTATGCGGGGTGGCCGACCAAAGCCGCTGCGAAGAGCTTCGGGATCCCATACCCGCTCCTGGAGGACATCATCATCGGCGGGACAGCCGTTCCCAGCTCCCAACTCATGAAGACGGGCAAGAGGATGGCACGGGCGTTCAAAGACGCCGAGTGGGTCCACGTGTGGGACGACAAGGGCACAGACTTCAGGGTCAACGTGCGGGGGCGCAGGCTCAACATCGACGACGGGTTCACGAGCGACAACGACTTCGAAGTCGGCGACAGGGGTGCGAACCTCCCAGCGGGGGAGCTCTTCATCGCGCCCAAGGAGACCATGGGAGAAGGGACCCTGTTCTGCCCGGTCACGAGGGACAGGACGTCCGACCAGCTGGTCATGGGCGTGCATCTCGAGTTCAAGGCGGGCAAGCTGCTTCTCGACAGAGTGACGGCAGAGAAGAACCTAGGCGCGCTTGTATCGAGCTTCAAAGAATGCGAGAAGATAGACGGCAAACAGTACAAGCCGCTCAGGACCAGACATGTGGCCGAGCTGGGCATAGGTTACAACCCGAAGATCAAGAAGGCCGTAGGATACATACTGACGGACGAGAAGGTCAGCGGCACGGTGCATGTCGCCTTCGGGTCCAACAACACCTACGGCGGCGAATCCGAATCCACGATGCATTGGGATTTCGTCACCGCCCCAGGGGTCAACATAGAGGTGGAGCGAACAGATGGCAAGATGGCCCGCCTCATGACCAAAGGCAAGCTCGTCTGAAGCGCCTGAGAGATACGCTCATACAAGACGCTTACCGGCCTCGAACGCCTGTTCGAGGGCGACCTTCTTCCTCGGGCCGAGTCCTGGGTCATCCGTATGGCCCAGAAGAACTTCGCCGGCATACTGGTAGTCTATTGCGGCGAAGAACGCCTTGGCCACGTGCAGTGCGGGTTCGAATATTGTCGGTTTCGATGAACCAGCGCACGAGACGAACAGCCCCTTCGGCCTATCCCTGCCATCGTACACGCGTCTGCCCATCACATACTTCTCGACCCAGAAGCACTGGCAGCGGTCGATCATTGCCTTCGTCTGGGCCGTCACACCCATGAAGAAGATGGGGGATGACAGCACGATCGCGTCCACTTGTCGAATCTTCGAGTATATCCCGCCCATGTCATCCCCATGCTGAGAGCACTTCGCAGCGGCGTCGCATGCTCTGCACTCGAGGCAGGGGTTGAGATCCATGGCAGCAAGGTCCAGTCGTTCCGTATCCGCGCCCGCGGACCTTGCGCCTTCGAGCGCCGCGTCGAGTAGCTGGGCAGAATTGCCGTCCCGGCGCGGACTCCCGAGCATCCCGAGCACCTTCTTCGCCACGGCAACCGTCGCTCCTCTACTGGACGAATAGAGGAAGTAGCCGTTATTTGTATTTGCTGGGCGGTCGCCAGAACAGGCTTAAGACGGTCTTGTGATTACACCCCGGATTGGTCAACATGTCCAAGGGAAGGTTCGACGGAAAGGCCGTGGTCGTCACTGGAGGGGCGTCTGGCATAGGGA